>JAYTUL010000026.1:0-32393 GCA_043744555.1 bacterium
ACTTGAGAAGTCTGGAGGAATGTAATTAAAGAAATAAATGCCACTATATGCTGTTTTGGTAGGTATCAGGGTAAACTTGAGAAGTCTGGAGGAATGTAAGAAATAAATTTAAATGCCCCTATAGCTCAGCTGGTAGAGCAGTAGCCTTTTAAGCTAACGGTCGCAGGTTCGAGCCCTGCTGGGGGCATCAAATAAAAAAACGAGCGTTCTGGCTCGTTTTTTTATTTGATGCCCCACGAGAAGCGTCGCTTCGAGAAGGGCTCGAAAACCTTGCTGATGTTTTGTCTGCAAAACCAGCAAGGTCTACCGTCCCCGTAGGGGAAGAGTCCCTGCTTTATTGCCACAAGCAAGCGAAGCAGCGCCTGTAAAGTAAGAGTCTCTGCTTCGAGAAGGGGGCGAGAGTCCAGCTAAAACAAACTCTTATAGTTCCAGCAAATTCAGCCCTGTCTCTTCGTCAAATTTTCTCTCAATGCGCACCTCAGATGTGTAGAGTGTCAGTTCACACGTTGCCCCAACGATGAGCTTCCTTACGTGGCCTCCGTATGCATGAAACTCATCGTCTGCAATTGTAATATGCAGATGTATCATAGGCTTTTCTTCGTGGGTAGCAACATTACCGACACCGGCAACGATCTCATATTCACCGGTGAAGTTTTTCCAATGATACGCTTTGTCTTTTAAAGAAAAAAATCCGAGTTCCACCTCAGTGGTCGCACCAATGAGCGTAAACGATGCAAAGGAAGTTTGATTATCAGCAATAAATTTTACTAGGGTAGACATAAGCTCGTCCCCTTTTTCAAATCGTAAAATATATCCGAAATTGAGTTTTTTTACTTTCATTGTTGAATTATATAATAAAACTCAGTAAGATTCTTGTGGAGCTATTTGTGTGTACCTAAAATAGTGTATCAAGCGGTGTATATTCTCGAAAGATCGCATGTTTTATGGCGGATCTCCTTGAGCGTCTCTTCTATAATGTGTCGTATTTAGCACTTTCCAATAGTGACACGGAAGATCGACATGAGGTTTTACGAAAGATGGGGCGTGATGTTTATCATCACATGTATTTTGGAGATAAACTGTACTTATCCCCGCCACCTGTCATGATGTATGACAGGGGGCATCTTTTTATCTATAAATAATATGAAATTCAAAATAAAATCGAAAAAAATAACAGGTAAATTTATTTATGGCGATATCACAAAAAATAAAGGTGCTGCGTCCCTTGCGATATTTATGAGCGGATTCGACGGAAGTGCTGACTTTCCCCTCTTTAAAAATGCCTCGTCGATGTTTCTCAAGAACGATATTGACTCGTTGCGGTTACATTTTTGTGAAGGAAAGAAAGATGCTCCAATGCTTCAGGATGAAAATTTTTCAATGTACACCACAGAGCTCAAAAATATCGTGGATACTTTTGGTAAATCTTATTCGACCATAGTGCTCGTTGGCCATAGCTTTGGCGCAATTATTGCAATTTTATTTTTAAATAAATATAAAAAATATGCAAAGAAGACCAAGTTGGTCCTATGGGAACCGACACTTCTCCCGTGGAAAACGAAATGGATGGAAGAAGATTTTACCTTCAACGCTGATAAAAAATTTTATTATGGGAAACATAGAAAAGAAATACTGAATGAAACTTTCTACAAAGAATGCATAGATATTGAGAATACGACAGACACGCTAAGAATGCTTAATAAAAGTGTTCTCATTATTGCTGCCAAGGGCAGTGCTGACAAGGATGCAAGAAAATATTTTCAAAGGACGCGCGACAAAAAAGTCTCGGAACTTTTTCTTATCGATAAAACAGACCACTACTTTAAAGGAAGGAGTGTTCAAAAAGAATTGTTTGAAAAAACAATCCAGTTTTTGGCGACTAAGTAGGGCATACTTTCGCTAATCTATGTCCGACAGAGGAACCTTTGCCGGTTTTTTGTTTTGTTACGGAAACGGGGATAAGTGAAGTTTTTTCTCCACTTAAAAACAGCATGGGGACTATTCGCGTGTTGATATTATCCCTAACTGGTACAATAAGATGAGCATTCGCTAATTTATTATTTAAAAAGATAAGCAAGTTATTTGTAATTTATGACAACACAACCGCAAGCAAGTAAGTTTTTTGTAGTCGCGTGTTTTGTCGGACTCTTCGCTGCACTCGATGTTTATTTTCAAAATATGATATCCGCAACTCCTGGAATGGGTTGGGTAGGAGCAACATGGGTAGTATTTATTGCATGGGCGCTTTATTTTATTTCTGGTGCAAAGCTGACGAGAATTCACAAAGACTTTTTCGCGCTTTTGGGAGGGCTGATCCTAGCCATCGCGACTATCAAAATTGGTGGCGCATTAACAGAGGTATGGAAAGGTGGTCCGCTTGAAGCATGGGCATTCCCCGTCGTCGTTTTCTTTGACGCTGTTATCATCGTTATGCTTGAGCTAACAGACTGGTTTGAACTAGCTCCTGCTTATTTTTTCGGATTCGCAGGATTTTTTGGATTTTATTTCGGTAACTTCGATGGACAGATGTCGGATCCTTTCACCGCAGGGATGCATCACTTAATTCTTTCTGTTGTTGGTCTAATTCTCGGATTGATCACAGCTACGGGTAGAGTGAAAATACTCTTGGCTATGGGTGTTCCCCTAGAAAATCAGCAAACTGTTTTCGACAAAGAGTGATCTTTTGTGATTCTAATGAAAAAGCCCACCCAAAAAGCGGTGTGCTTTTTTATATTTTTGTTAAAAGTTGTGCCGATGACCTTCTCCCTGGTCACTAAATCCCAACCCTTCGCAGGTGCGCTCAATATCTAAATCCCATGAAATCGTGCTAATGATCTCACCAATATCATAATGCTCCGTTGACTCCTCTTGGCCTTTAAAGCGAAGAACGTATAAATCTTGGAATGACTGATGGTCACATGGGCGCCACCATTGTCGTCCTTTGTAATTATCATACGAACGTCCCTCGAGGAATTGTGCCATTTTATCGTAATTAAGAGGAAATTCTCCAACCTGCTTTAGCGCTGTCAGCACTTCTTTTGTTCCAGAGTAAGCGTAGCCTGCGTATCCAGTAGGCAATTCTCCATTGAATCGACTACGAAATTTGTCTACAAAAACTTTCGCTGATGGGATAATATCTTCTAGCCCCCAATAAAAATTCACCCCAAAGTACATACCGACAAGCTCATCAAGTGAGAGCATGTCAACAATAGTGATCTCAGAAATTGTATGAAGGATGCTCATCTCCTTTTTTAGTCCGCGAGCATTTGCCGCAATTATAAAATTCGCTTGATCCCATCCCAAATTAGTAACCGAAAGCACATCTGGCTCTAGTTGAAGTATCTCATCAATGTGTTTCGAAAAATCCTCCACTCCCGCCCCGAAGGGTACCTTGATCACCTTGAGAACATCCCCACCGTATCGTTTTACAACATTTTCCATAGAGGTTTGGATCTCATATCCCCACTGATAGTCAGCTATGAGGATTACCCAGCGTTTTCCTAAATGCTCGACACCCCATCTGCCCAGGAGTTGAGCTAGCATGTGAGGACTCAATCCTTCATGAAATGTATACGGTCCAAGTTGATCTGCCGTAGTTATCGCATTTGATTGACTGACAGAAATGAATGGAATTTTATTCAGCTTTGCCATCCGGTTTGTTACCAATTGTGCAGATGCTGAGATCGAGCCTACAATAATATCAGTTTTCTCTTCTATAAACTCCTCCATCATCATCTGCGCCATTTCTGGGGTCATTTGATCGTCCTTGGCAAGAAATTGTACTGAGTGACCATCAATGCCCCCTTCTGTATTAATTTCTTCCACAGCTAGCAACGCACCCTTGAGTTGATTTTCAACAATTGCGGTATATGGACCAGTGAATCCGCAAGTGAAGCCGAGTTTTATGGGTGATTTATTTTGAATATTATTACTTGAGATATCCATTGAGAATGAAGTAATGACCTGCTAGGATTTTTCTTTGTTCACTGGTCTATTATATCGCCCCATAAGCTCAGCTTTTTCTAAGACATGTCCTTGTATTGCCTGCAATAGCTCATCTTTACTCGCTGATTGTGGGGTATCAAGCATGGTGTCGAGTGCATACAACCTAAAGTAGTAGCGATGCTCACGATCAGGCGGGCATGGGCCCATATATCCTTTTTTTCCTCCGGAATTATTGCCAATCACACCACTCGGTTCTTGACTTTCATTTATTGTTGTAGTCTGTGGAGAAATATTCCACACAAGCCAATGATCCCAAACACATTCTGGACGAATGTTTGCGGGTACATCAGGGTCATCCATAATAAGCGCAAGACTTATAGCGCTAACTGGCACATCACTTATGGTTAACCCTGGAATACGGTCTTCTCCATCACAAGTGTAAACTGCTGGAATTAAACTCTCATGTAAAAATGCTTTGCTTTCAAGTTTCATTATTGAAAATTCATTTAATTAAGAATAACTACTTGTAGTATACTATAAGTTATACATTGCGCATGAATAATGAGATACAACCAATTGGTGATACGGCATTACTATTATTATTGAACAATCTTTCCCGAGGTCTAAATGTGGCAGGTCAGAATCTTAACGAAACTCTCACTGTTGTCTCTCAACAGCTTGTCGATAATCTTAAGGTCGATGCTGTTGCAATTTGGACAGCTGATCAAGATACGCGTTTTATGCATATTGAGGCATCGATTGGTTTGTCTTCGCGCTTCATACGCTTTTTTAATAAAACTGACCGGATAGCTCTAGGAAAAGGACTCGTTGGAAGTGTGATGGAGAAAAAACAATCTCTTTTTATAAACAACCTAGCAGAATATCAAAGCGTTGGAACCACAAGGTGGAATGAGATGCTCAAAGATGAGGGGATTGTATCAATTCTTGCTGCGCCTATTTTTGTTCACGATGAGATAATTGGTGCATTTAATATTTATTACAAAAAAGAACACACATTCACGGATGCTGAGAGGCTTTTTTTTGAAGTACTAGCCAATCAAATTGCCGTAATAATAAGCAACGACCAACAGTTCAGGCAGCTTGAAGCTAGTGCACTTATGTTAAAAGACCAAGTAGAGAATATGACGAATATTCAGCAGGTCACGCAAATCCTTAATCATTATTTGCATGAGTCATTGGATGTTTCACTTTCTTACGTAGCAGATTATTTTACAAAAAAATTTAATGTAAAAAGTATTGCGGTGTTCAAAAGCGATGCAAACAGCGACAAGCTTCCCTTGATCGCTTCACATAATATTTCTGGGCGTATGCTTACTTACTTTCATGAACATATCCCTGTATCCCAAGAAGGAACGCTACTTGGCGGTGCGTACATAAGCAAAGAACCGCAAATTTCCTCACGAGTATTTACTGATGAGCGCATTTCAAAAGATTGGGTCATTGCTATGGCCAATGAACATCATGTAGCAATGGGTGCATTTCCGCTTATTGTTCAAGGACGCCCGATTGGAGTACTTGCTACTTTTTATGACCATTTGCACGAATTTACTGACGAAGAACTCACTATTTTGGGAACGTTTGCGCAATTTTTTGCTGTTGCACTTGAAAATGCAAGTACTTTTGAAACCCTAGCTACAGAAAGAAGGAAAACCAAATCTATGGTTGATAGTATCGAAGATGGTCTGCTTGTTTACAATATGGATGGATGTATTATCGATGCAAATCCTCGCACACTTGAGCTTTTTCATTTGAAATATTCAGATTTTGTTGGCAAACAAGTGAAAGAGATAGCCAGCAACGCCAACCTATCCCCTATCCTAGAAATATCGCAACTAACCCTGAGCGCAGGGGAAACAAAAGAGCTCGATTTTGCTGAACCTTACAATAAATTTCTTCACGTTACAGAGGTGCCACTCAAAGACGAAGACGGGGCTTCAATGGGTTCTATGCGGGTGTTACATGACTTTACCCAAGAAAGAGTTGTGGAACGACTGAAATCAAACTTTGTTGCAACTGCGTCTCATCAGTTGCGTACCCCACTTACTGGTATTAAATGGGGACTACTTGCCCTTTCTGAAGAAATGGGAGGTGACCTGAATGATGTACAAAAGAAGCTTATCAAAAAAATAATTTCTGCAAATGACAATGTCATTAATCTCATCAATGACATTTTAAATGTTGGAAAAATAGAAGAAGGTAGATTCGAATACAAATTTTCACGTGGCAGTGTTACGGATATAGTTGACGAATTGCTTGAGAACTTTGAGGTAAACATTGAAAAACAGGGACTAACTGTGGTAAGAGACTACCCGAAACAAGGGCTTCCTGTAGTACTAAGAGATAGGGATAAACTTTCACTTGCTATCCGCAATCTACTTGATAATGCAATCAAATACACACAACAAAATGGGATTATAACCGTAAAAGCATGGGGAGATAAAGATTTTTTGCGAATATCTGTAAGCGATACTGGTATTGGTGTTCCAAAAAAAGACCTGCCATTTCTTTTTAACAAATTTTACCGTGCCCCAAATGCAGTAAGGCTTGAAACTGATGGGTCTGGACTTGGGTTGTTTTTCACAAAAAGTATCATAGATAAGCACAATGGGATACTGACAATTGAAAGTGAGGAAGGCAAAGGAGCAACTTTTACTATTTCTTTACCCATTAGCCTCGAGCCTACCACTGAATGACTTTTATTTAAAAAACTTGTCTCGTGCACACTCCACATGAGATAGATAAAGGTGCTAAAAAATCTTGCTCAAATAAACCCCTTGCGGCAGAGCCACACCGTCACTCGCTTTGCTCCATTTTGGCGTGGTATCTCAGAAGCTTTGCGCTAGATTATCTTGAAAAACTAACAGTTTCCCAAACCTTTCCACTGATACAGCCGTAACACAGCCATGTGTGTGTTAAATAGTATAAATTATAGACAGACCCATTTATTATTAGATCACTTTTTTCTCATCTAAAACCGTTTTCACTTTTTCGATAATATCTCTCGGAAGTACATTGGACTTAATAAAATAGAAAATAGCACCAAGTGCGTTTGCCTTTTCAATATTTTGCTTATCGCTAAGATTTGAGATAATAATAACAGGGATATTTGCAGTAGCAGTGTTAGCTTTTATATTCTCAAGAACCTCAAAACCGCTGATACCAGGTAACACAAGATCTAGCAGAATGATATCTGGTAAAACCATAGAAACTATGCGTAACGCTTCTTCACCAGAAGAAACATGGGTCAACTCATAGCCGGAGTTTTTGATGCTGGTAGAAAAAAGATCTCCGAGTAGTGGGTCATCTTCAACTAGAAAGATTTTCATAAAGTATATTCATTCTACCGCTGTATATATCATGCTGGCAAATCTTAGCCTTGTTAAGCGAGCCTCTGTCTCCTGGTTTTAATTTGCTTTGAATTACGTAACTCACTTATGTAGATTAAAATTAACATCCCCGCACCAAGCTGACGTGGTTGTTCATTTAGAATAGAAATTTTGTCAAATTCAAGTTTATGAAAATGCCTCAGTAAAGCCATTTATTTATCAAATATTCCTTCATTTTTCAAGATGATTATGACTTTTTCTACAGTTTTATCAAATTCACCATCGATATTTTCAACTTTTTCATCAAATTCATCAGCATAATACATTTCTTCCTCTGCAATCTTCAATCGTGCAGCGATTTCAGACCGATCTGCACCTCTAAGTTGTAGACGTTTTTCAAGCTCCAGAATACTTCCTGGATTTAGAAAAATAACCAATGATTCTGGCTCAAGCTCTTTAACTATTCTACAACCCTCTACATCCAGAGCGCCAAATACTACTTCATGTTCGGTAAGTAATTTATGTACTTGTATTCGTGAACTGCCATAATAGCCAGTTGGACGTTCTACTGCTTCGTAAAATTCTCCCGTATTTCGTCTTTTGACAAAATCATCAACGCTTATGAACTCATAATCTACGCCGTTCTGTTCGTTTTTTCTCATCGGACGAGTTGTTGTGGATATTATTACTCCCGTGTTTTTGAGCTTGTTACGTAATGCTTCAATCAATGTTGTTTTCCCCACGCAAGTGGGACCAACAATGAGTACAATTTTCCCTTTCTCCTCTGTCATAATAACTATAATATAACATGAAGCTACAAATACATTTTTATAAAAAATTGACTATTGCTAATAATTGTATTAATATGATGTTTTTTATAAAGTTATCCACAGTTTGTCCTTGATGAGTTTAAAGGACAGATGTATGATTGTCCCAGACGCAATTCAGTAGTCCTCAAATTTTCAAGCAGTGGACTACTGCAGAAGCAGTAGTTCTTTACACAATCCAAAAAGTTTTCCTCCAAATCAAGGCCGCGGGCACTCAAATCCGACGGCCTTTTATATTGTCCTTTTTATTTCCTTAATATCATTTTCAACCAACCACAAGACAGCATACTGAGGTATGGCCACTCAAGCCCGAGCAGAGACCTTAAATAAATTGCCGTCTCGGCAATTGAGGATGATATAATATAAAAAACTATAAGACAATTAAAATTTTACCAAGCCAGTCCTCGTATAAATTAAAGTTTCAATATAAACTGCTCTAGATGTATTTCGAGCTCACCCTCTCCGCGGTGCCCCGTATGATAAATGTCCTTTAATTCACGCAACTTATCTTCGAGTTCCTTTTTCAGATATTTTTTTGCATAGGTATAGTAATTTCGATACGTGAAGTCCTTCATTCCCGCCGCCAGTGCTTCGGGTTTTGGTAAAATAAGGGCTAGATGCATAGATTTAAACGCCCAAAATATTGTGCCGTGTACTTCTTCCATTGCAAATCCATGTCGCCTTAGTTTCTCAAATTCAACCCAAGCACGCTTTTTGTCTCTTGCGCCCACTGCGTCAGCAATTACAAAGCTATTTTCAGGTTTTTTTGTTTGTTTAACTATTGGATATTCTTTGATCGCGGAAATTCTTTGAAAAAACAGCAAAAGATCTTTGGGTAGCTCATTTTCTCTGATTACAACCACGTGGTCAGTAGCCTTAATAACTGTTCTATAGAATGACTCACCTTCAGGATGGTCTAAAATACCATCAAAATAGAGTAAATTTGCCCCGCCAAAGAGATTTTCTGAGATAAATGCGTCTCGAGCTAGATCGTTGTCGAAATTGACATCGTTAAAGCGAGTTATTAAAGCATCAGGATTTTCGACCTTCGATTCCTCAAAGCTTTCTCTGGCTTCATTGCGTGCTTTTTGCGTATCTTCGCCAATAAACAGCTGAATCATTACCAAACTTTAGCATAAAATTTGCTCTAAATCATAAAAAAGCTGCCCAATTGGGGCAGCTAAATACATACTAAAGTGCTATTTCTTCTATTATGGCTCGTGTGCTGCATTCTGGCCAGCCTTTCTCGCCTCCTCTATAAGACCCTTGTGGGCAACTTCGGCAGCAAGTCGTTCTTCCGCTTTGATTTTATTCTTTTCTTCATTGTTAGCCTTGATACATACGGCCAAGAGCTCTGGGTCCTGATATTTTTGACATTGCGCGGGCACGAACACGACAACTTGCTCCGTGTGTCGGTCGCGGTACGGCATTGAGATTACACCACTGTTATCTTGACGGATATCTCTATCATTTCGAGCACTACCCCGGCCTTGAGAATAATCTACATATCCGTTTCTGCGGTAATTACTTGTGCAATCGGTTGCAGAATTTTCTTGTTGTCCATTTCTGAACTGACCGACCGAGGTACACTCAGTAATGGAACGATTGTTTCTGTTTCTCTCTACGGCAGAGTTTCCAATTATTAAGCCGACTGCACCGCCAATGTCTCGTCCTGCTGTTCCATAGTTGTCTCCTCCTATCACTCTGCCAGCTGCAGCACCGATAACCGTCCCCGCAATTAAGGGGACTAAATCTTGAAAATCTAATGCTTGCGCAGTTTGTGACACTGCAAAAAAACTCATCACCACCATAGCCAATGTCCGTTTCATTTAGTACTCCTTTGTTAGTCAAGAAACTATTTACTTCGACACTTAGTATACACCAAAAAACGTAGACTGTCAAGATGTTTTGTGCAGTTTTTTATTTTTTAGACTCCTACCATAAAACCGCTCTAATGCTAGATATTTACCGTGTTGAACACATGGCTGGTCTCAAACTAAACTGCCCCAACGAATTCCCGCGGCAATATCTACTACCAAAGGGATATGCTCGCCCTTGGTGTTTTTGGCTGCACTTGTCATGGCTTCAGATATCACTCTCTTTGCTTCATCAACTATTTGTTTTTTATCCGTTACTTCAAATATCAATTCATCATGAACTTGAAGAAGGAGTGCTATTTGATCGGCATATTTTGTATTTTTTATTGCTTGATCAACTCTTATCATTGCAATCTTTACCAGATCAGCGGCTGTTCCTTGTAGCGGTGCATTCATTGCCATTCGTTCCGCCATAGCTTTGATAAAAGGAATTCTTGAGCGTAGGTTGGGAAATTGGCGTCTACGTCCGAATAATGTTTCGGTATAACCTTTTTTTGCTGCGTCTTTCTTTACTTGTTCAAAGTATGCTGCGATCTTAGGGAAAGTTACAAAGTATTGGTCATAAAATTGTTGCGCCTCTTCTCGTGTTGAATTTAGATTTGTTTTTAGCGCGCTTACTCCCATGCCGTAGATTATCCCAAAATTGATCACTTTTGCTCGTCGGCGCATTTCTTTGTTTACATCCTTATCTTCAACTTTGAATACTCGAGCTGCAACAGAGGTATGAATGTCTGATTCAGCTTGAAATATCTCGGTCAACCCTGGATCTCCTGAAAGCATTGCTAGTACACGCATTTCTATCTGCGAATAATCAAAAGCGATCAGCACTTTTCCTTCCGGTGCAACAAAAGCATCGCGAATTACTTCGCCTAAACCTTCTCGAACAGGGATATTTTGCAACCCAGGGTTGGTAGACGAGAAGCGTCCAGTTGAAGATCCGTCCTGATGAAATGTAGTATGAATGCGACTCGCTTCATCAACCATTAAAGGCATATTGTCGATATAAGTAGAAAGTAATTTTTGGTACTCGCGATACTCAAGGATAGAAGCAATTATCGGATGCGCGTCTCGCAATTTCTCAAGTTCTGATTCTCGAGTTGAACGCGCGCCACCTTCTGTCTTTTTTAAGCCTTTTGCCGTAAGCCCCATCTTGTCAAAAAGAATCACCCCCATCTGTTTCGGAGAATTGATATTAAACTCTTCGCCAGCAAATTTATAAATTTCCTTTTCAGCTTTTTCGAGTTTTTTGTGGTATTCAGTCGAAAGTTTCTTTAAGTAGGCAACATCGAGATTTATACCTTTTGTTTGTGCGGCTTCTATTATTGGTATAAGTGGGAGTTCTATTGTTTCAAATATTTCCCATAATCCAACTTTTTTTAACTCAGTGAATATTTTCTCTTTTGCCTTCAGAAAATCTTCTTCGCCGGTATATTCAAACACATCTTCAATACTTGGAGTTGTTTTATCTGAATTTAGTATCCAAAGTCCGATAGCAACTGCCCTTTGTTCATGGTAAGGAATAGTAGATGGATCAAATATTTTTTTCTGTTTTACTGCTTCGCCAATGGCACTTTTCTCAGATGCTTCACTCACTGGGTCAGTGAATAACCCCTTAACTCGGACTGCGAGCGACTTAAATTCTAGTTCACCGAATAGTTTAACTGCGAGATCTGTTGTGAAGCCTTCTTTCCAAGTTATCTCAGGCATTTTATAAGTTATCGGTGCATCTAGACGGATAGTGGCTAGCATTTTTGAAAAAAGTGCATCCTCTTCTCCAGCAATAAGTAACTCAACAATACGTGGCTTTATTCCAGAATCAACTAATGTCTGTTTATTTTTCTTAATCGCTTCGTACACTCCTTCAATAGTGCCAAATTTTTGAATCAGTTCGCCACCTGTTTTTTCTCCAATGCCCTTTATCCCGATAATATTATCTGAAGGATCTCCTCGTAGGCCTTTATAATCGGGGAGCTGAAGTGGACTGAAGCCAAAGCGTTCGTTTACTTTTTCTTCATCATAGACAATTGTGTCGGTGATTCCTTTTTTTAGTGTATATACCCGCACTTTTTTACCTTTGACTAGCTGAAGCGTATCCATATCGCCCGTCACAATGATTATTTCAATATCCTTGTTGTTTTTTGTTTGCTCTACAATAGTTCCGAGCATGTCATCAGCCTCAAACCCCGGAGCATCATAGATCGGGATATGAAATGCGCTAAATACATCGCGTGAACGCTCTAGTTGGTGTTTTAATTCATCATCTGTTTTTTTGCGTCCAGCTTTGTATTCCTTATATTGCTTGTGACGAAAAGTTGGTCCGGGTAAGTCGTAGCAAGCTGCCATAAAATCCGGCTTAAACTCGGCAATAGCCTTTAGTAGCATAGTTGAAAGCCCATATAACCCTCCAGTGGGTTCTCCTTGCTTTGTGGCAAAATCTGGAAGCGCATGATAAGCCCTATGAATGATGGCGTGAGCATCAAAAAGCACCAAGCGCTGTGTATGTTCTTTAGAGACCATTCCATCAGTATCTAGTATTGAGTATCAAGTATCAAGTATGTGGTATTGACTTATCCTTTTCAGATATGATACACTTCTGTCATATATATGAAAAGCAAAAATAACCTTTTAGAGCAGTTAAAATCTCTACCTCATTTTGGGAAGAATACTGTATATCAACTTGGTAAGCAGTTGGGGTTGGAAGACTCTACGGTTAATACCTATATTAGTCGTTTTTTAACGTATAAAGAAATTTATAGACTTAAAAATGGGTTGTATGTTTCTGCTGATTTTTTTGATAAAAACAAGAACAATGTTTCGTATTCATTCTATCTTGCAAATATTATCCGCACACCATCATATGTGAGTTCTTGGGCGGCACTAGAGTATTATGATCTTGCCACAGAAGCCATACATTCTGTCACTTCGGTTACACTTAAGGTAACAAGAGCATATGAGACAAAAGCTGGTAACTTTGCTTATAAGTCGATCAATAAAAAACTTTTTTCTGATTTTTATCTGGCAAATGATAAGTTTGATTTTTATATAGCTTATCCATCCAAAGCATTATTTGATTTACTTTATTTCAAGACAAACCAGCTTAGAGGTCTTTCTGTGGAGAATATAAAAGCAGTAGTTGCAGAATTAAGAATAGATATCAACGAGATAAGTGCGGAAGAACAGACAAAATTTTATCAGATGATTAATAAATATTTCCATGAGTGAGCATATTAGAACAATCTTAAAACGAAAACTTAATGACTTAAACATTTATGGCGGGCTTGATGCAGAAACACGCCGCAATTCTCTCAAAGAAGAGTTGCAGTTTTATGTTCTCAATTTTATCTATCATCACCCTAAATACAATTCATGGACCATGTATGGGGGTTCGGCTCTGCGTATCATTCATAGACTTGATCGTATGTCTATTGATCTGGATTTTGAAGTCTCGCATAGCATTACTGAGAGATTTTTAGATGAGCTAAAAAAAGAAGTTGAGAATTATTTTATGAATACATATGCAGCAGGTGCTGATTTTCTGACAGTAAAGATAACTACAGGTAGAGGTTTGGTTCTAAAATTTCATGTCGGAGAAGAATTAAGTTCTGGGCACCCCTCCAAACAGGTGCATGTAAAAGTTGACCTCAATCACTTTGTTGCCCCAAAAACTATAGTAACCGAACGTCGTCCTATAAATCATAATCAGCTTTCCTTCGTTATTATTACTTATAATATGGGAGCACTTATGGCGAGTAAAATTGCCGCTATCTTTCTACGTGGGACTCGTAGTATTGGAACAGCTACATATGAGGAAAAAGGACGTGATATTTATGATCTCCTGTGGTATATGGATAAAAAAATAGTGCCTGATTTTGATTATCTTATAGCTAAGGGTATTGACGTAAAAAATCCTAAAGAATTATTTGATAAAATAACAATTAAAGTTCTGAACAACCCTAACACTGATACCAATCTCAAGCAGGACCTCGAGCCACTTTTTGCCAATCGAACCTTTATTGAAAACTGGCTCAAGAATTGGCGAGAAAGCTACTTACGACTTCTTGATTACTACAAGATTCGTGAAGTTAAAGGCTATCAGGGTCTTAATTTCTCTAATAATTTCCACACTGATGTCTTCTCATTTGATTTTACCTACAACACGACAGAAAAAGAAAATGTAAGCATCAAATTTCAGCTGCCGTACGAATGGCTGTTGCATGAAAACTTGAACCATGAGGTAAGCGAAGATGTGTTCAAGGGAGTTAGTTTTGGCGCACGCTCGGAAAAGCAGACTGAACAGCTCAAGCAATATGCGACTTTATTCTGGGAGAAAACAGAGGAATATTTAAAAAAAACGAACAGAATTATGTTCGGTGATAATATTGTGACAAAAGTTATCCGAAATACAGCTGACAATCTAAATCCAAAAGAACAGATCGTGCTCACTAAATCTGGCCTGCTCTCTTGCGAGCTTGATGATCTGTTGAGATAAAATATAATTCTCTGCCTCCCATCAGAATGGGTTCCCTAGGGCTTCCCTCCCCTTACAGGGGCTGTACACCTTTTTGATTTTTATGAAAAAATCTGTAAAGGTCTTGCGGGTGGGTCGCCCATGAGGACATGGGTTCCCTATGACCCACCCTCACCCCATTGTTTACCGAACTCATACTCGAGGAGTTTCCATGCATCGGCGAGATCTTCATCGCGCAGAACAAAGATATCAAATCCATAGGGTTCTTCACCTTGCGCCACAGTTGAGGGTGAGCGTTCACGTATGAAATTTTTTATGTTATGGCTCGTCAAAAATTCCCGAGTTATATTGGCCGGTTCTGCTTCTCGAAAAAATCGTATACGGCTGCTCATATTACATGCGTTATAGAACGGACTGCGTAATCAATGAATTTGAATCGAAGCAAGGTCGCATCTTTAGGAAATAATTCTTTCATAAGTTCTGGCCACTCTATCACAATAAGGTTCTTAGGATCATGAGTAAGTTCGCTCCATCTGAGAGAGCGGAGTTCATCGGGGTGCAGGATACGATAAGCATCAACATGAACTAATCGGCTCCACTGCTTGTCTTTGAGTGTGTAGAATTTTGCGATCACAAATGTTGGCGAAGACACCTCCTCCTGTATGTATAAGATGTTGGCGAGTGATTTTACAAATGCCGTCTTCCCGGAACCAAGGTCGCCGGAAAGTCCCACTACCGTAGCATGAGACTTTTGCTTTATTAAACCACTCTGAAATATTCGTGCATATTCCTCAAGTTCTGTTAAGCTTTTTATCTCTTGTTCCATTGCTTATTCATATTAGCATAGTAAAAAACCAGAGGAGGGCATTACATGCTCTACGGTTTTTATGCTGGCTGGCTGGTAGGGAATGTGCGTCGTTCATCACTTCCTGGCGCTGACTTTTCAGCTTCTATCTCCTGCTTGCGTTCATTATAATATGCCTTTGCTTTTCGTAACCCTACAATGCTTCCAACAATGATGAGGACATATAATAGCCATCCAAAAAATGAGCTTGGCAGAATACTGAATGATGAGGCACCGGTAGATGTGGTCTCATTTGCAACTTGAGTTACGGCACCAGTTCCCACGACCTGCACTACCCCCGCTGCGTCGGTGTATTCTAAGTGCACACGAGCGTCTGGGAAAGTTCCATTAGCATCACCTGTAGTCATGCCGAGTATGCTTATTGTTCGCGTCGAGCCGTTCTCTAGTCTGCCAGCAGGAAGAACGTATGTCCGCTCAGGACCTGCGCCTTCTTCAAGTAAGAGTTCATTAACGGTGTTATCGCCGATATAGACCACATTTGCAGGAAGAATGATTTTAAGTTTCGCATTGGTTGAAAGTACGTTTAAGCGGTAAGCATATGAAACACGGTATTCAACTGCGGTATGAGCAGGGACATTATCGGGACCGATTTTCTGAATAGTCACCTCTACTGATTTCTTACCCGTAAGCGTGTTCCAGAAAGTTCCGACTGGATTTGTGGCACCTGCTGCAACAAGGTGATTCGAGTTGTTAGTTTGAGTACTGGCACTTGCTTTTGTTGTGCTTGAGGCAGATGTTGTCTGTTTTTTATTAAACAAATTTCCTAATCCGAAGAAATCTCCAGGTCGCGAGTTATTGGATCCAAGTAGGCTACTATCTTGAGATGCGGTTTGTGCATTTGTGGTTATTTTTCGAATGACTCCATCACCCTGTGCTTGAGGTTGTGAAACACTTTGCTCACGGAGACTTTCTGGAGGTGGTGGTGGAATACCCCTTGTACTAAATATTTTTGTAACCCCATAGACTACCCCCTGAGAATTTTCTCCTATCATTCTGTAATAATAGTTGGTTCCTGGTGTAAGTCCTGTGATGCTTATTTGCACTGGACCAGAGTCTGTTCCCCAGCCATTGTGACTGGTTTCATTTTCAAGTCTACTTGCAGCTCCCCACTGAAACCAATACTTCGCTGTGGTGTTTCCATGGGGGCTTATATACCCATTTAACACTGCACTTGTGTCATTTATCGTATCTGGGGCGTTTGTTTGAACGATAATTATGGGGTCGATGGGATTCGGTAATGGCTTGGTAGTAAAATATGTGGTTTGCCCCACATCTTTTCCCCGACTATTCTCTGCGATCTGTCGATAAAAATACTGCTCGCTTGGTGCAAGACCTGCAATATCTGCGCTTGTATCGATCATTTGAGTACCACTCCACATTTGCGTATGTCGAGTTTCATATACAACATCATAACGCCCAACCACCCCCCACTCATACCATTGATAAGTATCTGGCATTTCGTTGGGATTGACTGCACCATTCAATCTTGCACTTTTCTCAGTGATATATGTTGGGGCTTTTGTTGTCGCAAACGGTGCCGCCTGAGACGCTAATGCTATATCTGGCAACACAAGCACCCCTTGAAAAAGGATTGCAAAAGTCCCTATATATGAAAAATAATTTCCCCAAGTTTTCATAAATTCAATTATACACTATTTAATTCTTTTGTCAATTGTTTTCATTATTTTTATGGTTTAGATTTTTGTGCTTGTGAAAGCCTGCCTCAAAGGGTAGAATATGTAACAAATGACTCATTTTAATGACGATAAAGAAGCGAAGTATTTTAATGAAATGCACCAAAAAGAAGCGGAGGCACTCGCCCAGATACTTTCTGAGCGATATGGGTTTCCTTATGTGGACCTGTCTCGATTGATCGTGGATAACAGTGCTATTCGATTAATCCCTGAACCAGTGTCCCGCGAAGCAAAGATCGTAGTCTATCAAATGAATCAGCACAAGGTAAGCATGGCGGTACAAACCCCAAACAACCCGAAGGTTACCAATGTACTTGAAGAGCTTAAGCGGCAAGGTTTTAATGTCAATATGTTCATCGCGTCCGAATTCGGAATTGCGAAAGCATGGGAAGTATACAAAGAAGTATCTAATGCTAAAGCAGAGACGGCGGGTGTGATGTCTGTTTCGGAAGAGACTATGCAGAAATATGTTTCTGTTATTAAGAACATCGCGGATGTAAAAGCTGTCGTTGAAGGGGCGATAGCATCTGGAGACGCGCACTCGATTTCAAGTGTCGTTGAGATCATAATGGGTGGCGCGGTCGCGACCAATGTCTCAGATGTGCACATTGAACCAGAGCACGAAATCGTACGTGTGCGTTATCGTCTCGATGGTATCCTCCAGAATGTTGTTGATCTTACTCATGCGAATTACCACCGTGTACTCTCACGCATCAAACTACTCGCCGGTGTGAAGCTCAATCTCACACATGAGGCACAAGATGGCCGCTTCACAATAAAGATCCAAGGTATGGACGTCGAGGTCCGTACATCAATACTTCCTGCTGCATACGCTGAATCTGTGGTTATGCGTATCTTGAATCCCAAATCTATTTCGGTTCCACTTGAAGAATTAGGTATGGATGAGTATTTCTATAAGATCATGGTTGACCAAATAGGGAAACCCAACGGCCTTGTTTTGACCACAGGACCGACTGGTTCAGGAAAAACAACCACACTGTATGCATGTTTGAAAAAACTTCGCAGTCCGCAGATAAAAATCATCACCATTGAAGATCCTATCGAGTACCATCTTGATGGCATATCACAAACTCAAGTCGATCATGACAAAGGCTATGATTTTAGCCATGGACTGCGCGCTGCTGTGCGTCAGGATCCTGACATCATCATGGTCGGTGAAATTCGTGACGAAGAGACTGCTTCTGTCGCTATCGACTCTGCTCTGACTGGTCACTTAGTATTTTCAACTCTTCACACGAACAATGCAGCAGGTGCAATTCCTCGCCTTATCGATATCGGCGTCAATCCAAAGATCATCAGCTCTGCGCTCAATATTGCCATTGGACAGCGTCTTGTTCGCAGGCTTTGTAAGTTTTGCAAAGAAGAATATGTACCAGAAGGAAAAGAGGCGGAGGCACTCGCACGCGAACTCCCTGAGATAAAGAAATTCCGTCCAAACCTTATTGTTCCGGAAAAATTATGGAAACCTGTTGGTTGTGACAAATGTTCGTTCACAGGATTCAAAGGTCGTGTGTCGATCTACGAGGGAATCCTTATGGATAGAGCCATCGAAGCCATTTTGCGTGAGAATCCAAGTGAGCGTGAGATCAAGGAGGCGGCAAAACCTCAGGGTATATTGGATATGCGACAAGATGGGTTTGTGAAGTGCATGACTGGGATGACGGCGATCTCGGAGATTGACCGAGCTGTAGGGTTAGATGAGGGAAGGTAGTGCGAGTCGCACTTTTGGCGTACTTCGAACTTGGTGCCGTGCTCGGTCGCAAGGCAGTATCACTTATACAGCCCTTGCGACACTGTGCATCACCGCGTCCGAATTACATCCTCGTACGTAGTCTATGCTATCGCTATCCTTTTTAAAATACAAAAAACCCACCGTAGGTGAGTTTTTTGTCATCTCATTATCTTGCCGATTAAATGGAGAGAAGGTAATAAAGCTGTTGTTTAAACCTGCCCTCAATTCAATTTACAAGCAAATGTCTACTATCTTCTTCTTGAAAACAAGAATTATCTCCAGCGCGTAACCCTTCAAACAACTACTGTCGACAATAATGCCGAGAGTTAAAAGCATTCCTAAGGGGATCGTTAGTATACGCACGCGGGGTGGTAACCAAGGAATCCTTGGAGATACATCATGGAAGCCTGTGGGGCCTTAGTAGTTTGAAGGGTGACATTCTTGAGCTATCGTCTCCTATTTTTTATGAAGATCACTACGGTATCACTCTATCATGTTTTTTAATTGTTGTCAAGTAATTTCACTTTATCTCATTTTTAATTTCAGTTCTACTTCAATCACGATAAGATTACTTCCCCCTTTCGAAAGAGTATTCATCGTGGCATACTGAGTGAGAAAGAAATCGGTCGCACTTTATTTTGTGAACAATGCACCAGTTTCCGTTGCTGATAGGCAGTGTAGCATAACCATCATTTATGTCAAGTAAACTCAATACGAGAGAGGAAGCAATCATAGGAAATATCGGAGAAATGCCTATAAATGATGGGTTATTTTTAGATCAACGACTGCGCCCAAGCACGTGGGGTGACTACATCGGACAAAGTCATATCAAACAAAATCTTGAGATTCTTCTCGCTGCCGCAAAAGAGCGTGCGCATCCACCTGAGCATCTTCTTTTTTATGGACCCCCAGGACTCGGCAAAACCACATTAGCGCATCTGATAGCAAAAGAAACTTCTGCGCAACTCAAAAGTACATCTGGGCCTGCGATCGAGAAAGTTGGAGACTTAGCATCAATACTTACCAATTTAAACTCCGGCGATATACTTTTTATTGATGAAATTCATCGTCTCAATAAAATGGTTGAGGAGGTACTTTATCCTGCTATGGAATCAGGAGTACTCGATATCATCATCGGCAAAGGTCCGTCAGCTAGAACGATGCAACTCGAATTACCCCCCTTCACGCTTATTGCGGCGACAACGCGCATCGCACTCTTGTCTGCACCGCTTCGTTCGCGGTTTTCCGGAGGCGTGTTTCGTCTTGAGTTTTACACAGAAGGAGAAATTGAGATTATTCTTCATCGTTCTGCGCAAATTCTTGGTGTTCCTCTTCTGCAAGGTGCAGCGAGTGAGATAGCGAAGCGGAGTCGCTTTACCCCGCGTACTGCCAATTATTTCCTGAAGCGTGCGCGTGATTTCGCACAAGTCGGGAAAGTTGCGCTTGATGAAGGTGCGGTAAAAGAAGCACTTCGCCTATTAGAGATCGACGAAATAGGGTTATCGCAGCCTGATCGGCATATGCTCAGTATTTTGATCGAAAAATTTGCCGGTGGCCCTGTTGGCCTCAGTACTATCGCCGCAGCAACATCAGAAGAGCAGGCAACCATTGAAGAGGTTTATGAGCCATATCTACTTAAGCTCGGATTACTTGAACGCACTCAACGTGGGCGTGTCGCAACCAAGAAAGCTTATGAGCACTTAGGGTTTGACTACCTGAAAGATAGTCAGGAGAAACTTCTTTCATAAACATGAAAAGAGTTTTTATCATACACGGTTGGGAAGGAAATCCATTGATCAATTGGTTTCCTTGGCTTAAATCTGAATTAGAGAAGAGAGCAATTGAGGTGATTGTCCCAGTAATGCCCGACACCATGAATCCCACACAAACAGCTTGGGTCGGACACCTTTCATCACTCGTCGGCACTGCAACAGAGGAAACTTACTTCGTTGGGCACAGTCTTGGAGGAATCACTATTCTTCGTTACATTGAGTCACTGGTAGAAGATACCAAAGTTGGAGGTGTCATACTCACAGCATCATTTCCAGAGTCGATAGGATACAGTGAACTTGCTTCATTTTTTCAAACTCCACTCAACTATAAAAAAATCCGCGATGGGGCGGGCAGCATAGTCGCCATACAATCAGACAATGACCCATTTGTTCCAGTACGCATGGGTGAGCTATTGAAAAAGGATTTGGGTGTAAGATTGATTACAATTAAGAGTGGTGGCCACTTGAACACAAGTGATGGATTCACAGAATTTCTGGAGGTGTTGAAGGAACTTAACTCTATGATTGAGTAATTGTTTACTTTCGTGAAATTCGTTAGTATCAAGATACCAATGAATTTATCTACTTACTACTCTCTACTAACTACTTATTATGAGCGGACACAGTAAATGGGCGCAAATAAAACGCCAGAAAGGAGCTGAAGATTCCAAGAAGTCCAAAGTTTTTGGCAAGCTGGGCAGTCTTATAGCAACAGAAGCGCGAAAAGCAAATGGTGATATAAATTCACCGGGACTTCGCATGCTTATTGAAAAAGCAAAGAAGGAGAATATGCCAAAAGACACAATTGAGCGAGCAGTGAAAAAGGGTGTTGGTGGTGAGGCGGAAATAATGGAAGCGTTGACCTATGAGGGATATGGTCCCGGTGGTTGTGCGCTTATTATCGAAGCGTTCACTGGTAACCGAAATAAAGCAGCGCAAGAAATAAAGCATATCCTTGCAAAAAATGGCGGATCGCTCGCAGCACAAGGTTCAGCCTCGTGGGCATTCACTAAGTCAAATGATGAGTGGGTACCAAATATGACTATGCCACTATCTGATGATGATGGAGAAATTCTCTCAGTAATCATACTGGAGCTTGAGGCAAATGACGAGGTGCAGGATGTTTACACTAACGCAGATTAATATCATTGTGTTTAATGATGGTGGTACAATAAGCACATGAAAGTGCTTGCAATAGATCCTGGATTTGCTCGCTGTGGAGTTGCCGTGCTTGATGGCACAGCATCGAGTGCACTCCTGCTTTACTCTTCATGTATTGAAACTACACACAAAGATGATTTTAGTTCGCGACTACTTATGGTTGGGAATGAGGTATCGCGCATCATTAAAGAATTTCAACCAGATGCAGTCGCTATTGAAGAACTCTATTTCACCAATAACGCCAAGACTGCGCTTCGTGTTGCTGAAGTACGCGGAATGCTTATATTTCTTGCAGGATCTTTGGGTGTAGTGTTAGTAGAATACAATCCGCTAGCGATAAAAATTGCACTGACGGGTTATGGTCGTGCCTCCAAGGAGCAGGTCATGAAAATGGTAGAAAAACTCATTAAGTTTCCTGAAAAGAAAATGCTCGATGATGAGTATGATGCAATAGCGCTCGGTCTCACGGCGCTCGCAGGGGCAAAATATAATGAAGTCCATAGCTATAAATAAAAATTTTCCTGTGTAGACTTTTGATACTTGCGTGTGATAGTGGAATTGTGATACATATGAGGTAATGTTCGCTTGATGAGTGTGCGAACCGCAATTTATAAAACAAATATTGTTTATTATGATTGATGACATACAAGCCGGAGGAATTCTACTACCTGACGACATCATATCGACTGATGGTGAGTTTGATCCTGATGCATTTGAAAGTGATGACATTCTCGGTGATGATATTGCAGTTACAGCTATCGATGGTGAGATAGACCCTTTAATTGGCGACGTAGTTTAAAAAAATAAGACTTTAAGACCGATAGAGCTATAGAACTCATGGGTCTTATTTTATTCGATGACGATCTTCACAAACCTGTGTTTTCCTATCTTAAACACTACGTCTTTGTTCACTAAAAATGTCGCTTCAGAGATTTTAGTTATTCCCTCCTCACGTATCGCCCCTTCTTCGATAAGTCTGCGGAATTCTCCTTTCGAGGCAACAAGCTTAGCTGCAAGGAACGCGTCGACAAGTGGGGTGTCCTTTTTGATTGTTACACATAAGATGTCTTCAGGAATCTCTTTTTTTTTGAATGTGTTCACAAATCCTTCTCTTGCACGTAGTCCAGCATCACGCCCATGATAGATCTCAACTATCTGCTGAGCAAGATCCATTTTGATCTCTTTTGGGTGCGCTTTTCCTGACTGCAAATCTTTACTGATGGTCTTTATCTTTAGTGTAGGGGTGAATGTTGCGAGTGAAAAATACTCAGGTATGACTTGGTCAGGGATACTCATGAGTTTTCCAAACATGTCTGTTGGGGTATCTATAATAGAAACATAGTTATCAAGGGATTTGGACATTTTTTCCTTACCATCAGTGCCGACTAAGAGTTCAAATGCGAGCACAGCCTGAGGTTCACGTTTGTTTGTTTCCATTATTTTCCTTCCCATCAACATATTGAATGTCTGATCGGTTCCTCCCACCTCAAGATCACAGGAGCCGTACACCTGCGCGAGTAGATCTGAATCGATACCTTGAAAAACGGGATAGAGCATCTCATGCATAAAAAGACTTTCTCCATCCTTTATTCTTTTTTGGAACATATCACGCTCGATAAGTTGGGCCAGTGTGATGTGTTTGAGTCCCCACAATAAACTACGCATCGTTACAACGGAGATTTTTTTTACTCCAAGTTTTTTCTGCATACGCGTCTCTTCGAACACAACTGCCTTACCGACGAATGAGTTCGGATCAAATGCAATATGTTCTGTTTTTGCGCCACCATGGAGGGTGACGTCCATACTTACCTTATAGTCACTTGGTAGATCGAGGTCAGTGATGGTGGTGAACCAGTCCGAGTTGCGAATCCATGAAAAACATTCAGGTTCTAGTTTAAGTATCTTTCCTACTTGATCAAGGTAGGTTTGCATATTTACTTCAATCACCGATTGTTCTAGTTCTGGTCGAGTTTTGTTTTTTCCTGTTGGATCTCCGATCTGTGCGGTGTAGTCTCCAATAAGAAATATCACCTTACAGCCGAGATCCTGCATTTGACGGAGTTTATGTAACACAACAGAGTGCCCAAGGTGAATATCGGGGCGTGTGGGGTCTACACCAAACTTAATGATAATATCTTTGGGATATATTCCAGTCGCTTTTGCGATAAGTTTTTTACGAAAACTATTATCGGGATCAATAAAAGATCCTACGCCGCGTTCAAAGATCAGAGATATAGCATTTTCAGCCTCTTGAGTGCTCATTTTCACCATAATTCACATGCTAACACATTTGCTGACTTATACCATTCTCAAAAAACGTCACAGCTCTTGTTCTTTTGTGTTAAAATGGTTATATAAATCACTCATGCATAGGGCATACAAATCAAAACCCCGACGTCGATTTCTTCATTTTTTTCAACTAGTTGTAGTGGTTTTTTTGATCCTTGGAATCTTCACAGTCAGTGGATTTTTTATCTGGGCAGCAACAATCCAAATCCCTGATTTCAGTCTGTTTGAGTCACGAAAAGTCTCTCAATCCACAAAAATATACGACCGAACAGGCAAGATCCTACTCTATGATGTGCACAAGGATGTACGACGTACAGTAGTGACTTTTGAGTCAATAAATCCTTACATAAAGAACGCGACTGTGGCGATAGAGGACGAGCAGTTCTATCAACATCATGGAATAAAGCCCACTGCTATATTAAGAGCGGTGTGGGTAAATCTTAAAAACGGGCAATACAGCCAAGGAGGTTCAACTATAACCCAGCAAGTAATAAAAAATGCTCTACTCACTCAAGAAAAAACTCTCACAAGAAAATTAAAAGAGTGGATCTTGGCTCTCAAAATAGAGCACATAATGACAAAAGAGCAGATACTAACACTTTATTTAAATGATTCTCCGTATGGTGGAAATATTTATGGTATTGAGGAGGCGAGTATGACTTTTTTTGGTAAACATGCGAACGATGTCACACTTGCTGAGTCTGCTTATCTTGCCGCGCTTCCACAAGCCCCTACACTATATTCACCATATGGTAGCAATATCAACAAACTTGAATCTAGAAAAAATACTGTTTTAAAAAAAATGCTCTCACTCAGCATGGTGTCTCAAACAGAATATGACGCCGCTATTAGTGAGCAGGTTAAATTCCTTCCACCTCAAGGTGGTGGAATTAGGGCGCCACACTTTGTGATGTATATAAAAGAACAACTTGCGGAAGAGTATGGGGAAGAGACTTTGAATGAGGGTGGTTTAAGGGTTATTACCACCCTTAATATGGACCTGCAGCAAAAAGCAGAAGCAATTGTGAAACAATATGCACTTAAGAATGAGAAGGCGTTCAATGCAAAGAATGCCTCACTTGTTGCAATCGACCCAAAAACAGGTCAGATACTTACTATGGTTGGCTCACGTGATTATTTTGACACAAAACATGAGGGAAATTTCAATATTGCGCTTGCAAAGCGCCAACCAGGATCTGCGTTCAAACCATTTGTATATGCTGCAGCATTTGAGAAAGGATATACGCCGGACACAGTGGTGTTCAATGTACGAACACAATTCTCGACTCGCTGCGATGTCGATGGTAACCCACTTAATGGGGCCGATCCATCATCTTGTTATATGCCTGAAAATTATGACCATCATTATTCAGGTCCTATGTCGCTTCGGAATGCTTTAGCACAATCCGTAAATGTCCCTGCAGTAAAAATGCTCTATTTGGTGGGTCTAGATAGTGCGATCGACATGGCACAGAGACTTGGTATCACCACACTTGGGCATAAGTCCCGTTATGGACTTACGTTGGTTCTTGGGGGTGGAGAGGTGTCTCTCCTTGAGATGGTGAGTGCGTATGGGGTTTTTGCTCATGATGGTGTGCGTGAACCATATACAGGAATAATCCACATAGAGGATTCATTGGGTCAGAACCTTTATGATTTTACTCCGCATGAAACTCAAGTGATCGACCCTGAAATAGCACGAAAAATATCCGATGTATTGTCGGATAATGACGCTCGCGCGCCTGCTTTTGGTGAAGATTCATATTTAAAAGTAGAAGACCGTCAAGTTGCAGTAAAAACTGGTACAACCAATAACTATAAAGACGCGTGGATTATTGGGTACACACCCTCGATAGCAGTCGGTGCGTGGGCAGGAAACAATGATAATTCTCCTATGGAGAAGAAGGTTGCCGGATTTATTATTGCTCCGCTTTGGAATGCATTCTTTAATGCTGCATCTTCATCTATCCCAGTCGAAAACTTCCCACCCACACAACCCACATCACCCACACTCAAACCCGCACTCAGGGGTTTGTGGTATGGCGGACAAACATATCGTGTTGATAAAGTCTCAGGAAAACTTGCCACTGAATTCACACCCTCAGGATTAATTGAAGAAAAAGTTGTCCCCAATCCACATGAAATACTCTATTGGGTAAACAAAGATGACCCAGGAGGACCTGCTCCTATTAATCCATATAATGATCCTCAATTTTTATTGTGGGAGATACCGGCCGAGCGGTGGGTTGCCGCAAATGGCTTACCAAGTAATGCGTGGAGTGTGGTACCCACAAGTTATGATGATCTTCATAGGCCAGAATTAAAACCTCAAATAATCATCATTAACCCCACTGCATCGACGACATATGACCGTGAACAAAAAACGATTATTCAAGCAATAGTAATGAGTAGTTTTACTATTGATAGAGTTGATTTTTCTATGAATGGAGTTTTTCTTGGTTCTTCACGTGTAGCACCTTATGAATTTGCATTCATACCCTCACAAATAAGTGGTGTTTCTGACACAAATCAACTTCATGTCAATGCCTATGACACTGTAGGTAATACGAATGATAGTTTTGTGGGCTTCACCTTAGCAACAAGCACTGGGCAAGCTAACTAATTTCGAATATTTTATTTTTGGGTACTTTTTTAAATTCTTCTAGTAATTTTAAGCGATATAGGTATATTTGATTGCGTGTTATTGAATCAGAACGAATAAATAGTGTTCCTTTTTTAACATACAACTCTTTATCAAGCAGTGTTACTCCACTAATTTTTTTTATAGAATCTATAATATTACTTCTTTCATCCTCAGCAGCAAAAAGTTTTTTACGGTATACCTCGAGATATTGTTGTATGTTTGACAACTGCATAGGGTTATTATTTTTCAACCAATATATAATCTTCTAAATTTGGATAGATTTATATTTTTTAAAATTAGAACGTTTGAGAAGCTAGGCAAATGCCCTACTTCCAAACTTCTGATGAATAAAAAATTGAAATGTGTCAAATTTAGAAGATCATCAACTTTTCATAGGCATGATAAGGTAGGTAAAACTCTGATCCCCCACCCCTTTGATCACAAGTGCGCGACCGGCACCATTCGCTGACAGCACAACACTATCCACTGATATATATGATAATGCATCCATTAAAAATCGTTGATTTATAAGGAATTGCACTGATTCTCCTTTGAGAGTCGCATCTATTTGCTGTGATGTTTCTCCTATATCATCATTTCGTGATTCGATCTCAAAAGTTTTTTCTTCGGGGTCGATTTTAATTCTCACTTGTTGGAGTTTGCCCGAGAAAACTGTGGTGAGTTTTAGTCTGTCGATGAGTTCCTGTCTAAGTACGATTGCCTCAGTGGTAGTTTGTTTAGGAATTATCTGTGTGTAATTAGGAAATACACCATCAACCAAACGAGAAGTGATGTGCATGCGCTCTGTAAGGAAAGAAATTTGGTTTTTTGTTGAAGTGACCGTAATACGTTCTGTGACACTCTCTAATGCACGAATAATTTCTGTGACATTCTTTCCAGGGATAAGTAGTGAAAGCTCTTGTGGAGCATTTTTGAGCGCTATACGCTTCTCTGCGAGACGAGACGAGTCAGATGCAACAACAATAAATAATTGCTCATCAGTATAACAATAAATACTTGCGAATTCAGGTTTGATATCTGATGTTGCGACCGCATAATTTGTCGCGCGTAAACCATCGATAAGTAACCGGGACTCTATCTCAAATGTCGTCCCTTTACTGACAAAAGGGAGAGTTGGAAAATCTTCATAACCAAAACCTTTAATAAGGGTTGAATATGATGAACCTAAAATAGTGAGGTGTTCACCCACCTGCTCGATAGTAATGTTCTTTTCGTGAGGGAGATTTGAAAGGAAACTTGCGAGTGTATCAGCAGGGATAGCGATAACTCCTTCTTTTTCAACCCGGGCAGGTATCTCAATCTCGATTCCCATATCCAGATTTGTTGCGCGTAGTTTAAGGGATTTTTCTCCGGCAATGAAAAGGACGTAGCGAAGTACAGGAAGTGAAAGTTGTTTCCCAGTGAAACGTTCTGCGGTAAGCAATGCATCTTTTAAATTAAGTTTTACACATTCAAGCTTCATGTTCTATATATAATACTAGTTATATTAATTACGGGTGTGTATATGTGGAGAGAAGAGTTTACACGAACAGGGTACTCAGTTCTCATTAAAATATTTCTTGCGTAGATTGTGGAGAATGTTTGAGTTATCCCCACAGATCGTTTTAAAAATATTCTTATACACATCTCACTCACACATCTCATCTGTTTTTATCCCCATCCAATCACTCAACACAACTCACTTCTCAACAGTCTTATCCACAAAAATAAAACACAAATTAAAACAATGCGCGAATTTGTTCGATCTCCTGCATCAACAAAGAATCAGATTTAATATCGACCTTAATCTTTTCACATGAATGAATAACTGTCGTATGATCACGTCCTCCTAATTTTTGACCTATCAGTGGGTAAGAAATATTGAAGTCTTCACGTAGAATATACATCAACACTTGTCTTGGTTTCACTACTTCTTTCCTACGAGTTTTTTCATAAATAAAACGCTCGTCGATGTTATAGAATGTGGTCACCGTCTTCACAATATCCTTTATTGATACAGGTTTTGTGGGTTTAGCATTGTTTTTTATCAACGTTTTTACCTCATTCAAACTAAGGACTTTGTTTTTTAGTTGTGCTTGGCAAACCACAAGATTCAATGTTCCTTCAAGTTCACGAATGCTTGCTTGAATAGTCTCTGCGATATGCGCAACGATCTCGTCAGGGATAATTGTTTGTTGTTGTTTGAGTTTCTCTCTTAAAATAGCAAGACGAGACTCATAATCAGGCATTGTGATTTCAACGATCATTCCTGAACCGAAACGAGATTTCAGTCGATCCTCAAGACCATTGATATAGTTTGGGTGTTTATCTGAAGAAAAAATAATCTGTTTATTGTTTTCATATAATGCGTTGTAGAGATGGAATAATTCCTCTTGGGTTTTTTCTTTACCCACAAGAAACTGAATATCATCCATGATAAGTACATCATATTTACGATATTTTTCTTTAAAGTCACCAACACGATTATTCTGAAGTGAGTTTACATAATCCGTTGAAAATTTTTCTGAGCTTACGTATTGGATCTTCTTGCTTGGGTTTTGTTTTTTTACTCCATTTCCTATTGATTGGATCAAATGAGTCTTACCAAATCCAGTTGAACCATAAATGAACAGCGGGTTGTACATGATTCCCGGCTTCTTAAGTACGGCTTGTGCGGCAGCGTATGCGAGTTCGTTGAATGGTCCAATAACAAATGAGTCAAAGATGTATCTGGGATTCAAACCATCCTCTTTGTTCACATAGGTATCATGGAGAGGAAGCTCACCCCCAAAAACAGGAGAAAATTCCTTTTTTTGAGTTTGTTCAGCTTTATCCCCACCGTCATCTTTTGCAATGATGTATTCGACACCACGTACCTGATCAGAAAGGTTTCGTAATGTTCTAAGTATTGAGGAATTGTACTTGTTTGCGAGCCAATCTCTCACGAACTCGTTTTGTACCCCAATATACACTGTTCCACCATCCTGTTTCACAATACGGGTGTTCTTGAACCATGTACTGAAATTAGCCTTCGAAACCTCCAGCTCAATATCGACCATGGTCTTACTCCACAATTCTTTATTATCCATAAAAGATCCTCAATGATTACATCAATAACTTACGAACCATTATAGCGAACAAGTGTCTTTGAGAGAAAAAGTACCAAGTGTTAATAATTCGTGTATAAACTGTGGACAAACATTACACCACACCTATGATATATTCAACATTGAATAATAAAAAAAAATATTTTATACTGCAAAAATGTCAGTTACATATCAACCAAAGAAACGCAAACGAGCGAAAACCCACGGTTTTCTTGTTCGCAAAAAAACAGCAAGTGGCAAACAAGTATTGAAGCGACGCATGCAAAAAGGACGAGCTCGTCTTGCTGTGAAAACAAAATAAGTCTTAATTTACAACACTCTCTCGTTGAGTGTTTTAATGCTACAGTAACGAATTTTCATGTTTTCTAAAAAACAAAGAATATCCCGTGAGTTGTTTCCAAAATATTCAGATCCTAAAAACACATGGAATGGGGTTTGTGTGCGAATTTGTTTCTACAAAAGAAAAGATATTAGAACACGATTTTCTGTTGTGGTCTCTAAGAAACAATACAAAACAATTGTTTCAAGAAACTTATTTAAACGCAGGGTGTTGTGTGTTTTTGAAAAATTTAATGAAAGTACATTGCTAGGCAAGTTTGATAAATACATTATATATCCCAAAAATTCAATAGAAATCATTGAATATAAAAATATTCAGGAAGATATTAAAAAATTCATTAAAGAGTGTCTAAATTAGCAAATATTTTAATTTTTATTATTCGCTTCTATCAGAGGGTGCTCTCTCCTGATCAAGGAATAATCCGCTATATATTTAATACACAATCACATTGTGTAATGAGGCCACCATGCTCTGAGTACATGATCGCCTCAATCACAAAATACGGCTCAGTTATTGGTTTATATAAAGGAATAAAAAGAATTCTGCGTTGCCACCCTTTTCAAAAGAAGCTCATCGACCCCGCTTAATGGTCGTAATTTTCAATAAGTATTAAGATTTAAGTTTTATTAATGCCCATGGGCTTGGTTATGTGGATATACACCAAAGAAAGCGTTGGTTTCCTAAGATAGTAAAGTGCGAAGTTTTTGAGATGCCCCACCGATATAAAGCGGAGCGAGGGAGGGAACGGCACTGCAGTGAAAAGCTTCATTTTTGCAAAATAAGTAGATTTCCCATAATATGGATACATACTTTATGTTATTAACTTTTTGGCACACAATTATCTATAAGCCACTCTATAATACACTTATATTTTTTATTGGTATTTTACCTGGTCAGAGTGTTGGTGGTGCAATAATACTACTAACAATAATCGTTAAATTAGCACTATATCCACTCACCGGTAAATCTATAAAAGCACAGCGAGCAATGAAGGAGCTCGAACCAGAACTAAAACAGATCCGTGAAAAACACAAAGAAGATAAACAACTTCAAGCCAAAAAAACTATGGAGCTTTATCAAGAGCGCGGTGTCACACCATTTTCAGGCTGCTTACCTCTGTTTATACAAATACCAATAATTATTGGTCTATATTGGGTTTTCAAAGATTTGAAAATAGACGACGCTTTATTCTATGGATTTGTCTCTAAGCCCACTTCCCTTGATATGCACTTTCTTTTTTTTGACTTAGCGCAAAAAAGTATTATTTTGGCAGGACTATCTGGTATTACGCAATTTATCCAAACCCACCTTTCATTGGGTAGGCAACCCATCACGACCCCCACAACTGACGGTAAGCCCACTTTTCAAGAAGATTTTGCTAAAAGCATGCAAGTACAAATGCGGTACGTCCTTCCTGTAATGATCAGTTTTATAGCCTTTAATACCTCAGCCGCAGTTGCACTTTATTGGACGACAAGTAATATACTCAGTATTATACAAGAACTACTTATGCGCCGTAAAAAAGCAGGTGCAAAATGAGCAAAACGACCATGGAACAACAGCAACACATCATCGACACACTTAAAACACTCCTCACCCACCTTGGTGTGGCTATCAATGATGTCACCATAGAGGCCGATGAACACACAAAATCTCTTCGTTTTCTTATCTCTACTCCCGACTCTACCATTCTCATTGGTGAACACGGCGCACGTTTACTTGCCCTTAATCACCTCATGAAGCGAATTGTGGAAAGAAATATAAAGGAAAATGAGCCAATTTCATTCTTTGTTGATGTAAATGACTATCAAAAAAAGCGCATCGATGAGATCCGTACTAAAGCAAACATTCTCGCTGAACGTGCGCGATATTTTAAGAGCTCAGTTGAGATGGATCCCATGAGTTCTTATGAACGCATGATAGTGCACGCAGAGTTCACAGAGACTCCTGATATCTCTACGGATTCAACTGGGTTCGGAAAAGAACGTCGAGTTATAATTCGTTACACTGAAAACAAAACCCTACCCAACCCCCCATTGTAATCAAAAAACCCACTCAAGTGGATTTTTTAATGCACTTGCACCATCTTTAAGTAACTCTTCGGCAACAGGCTTGCGCCCGCCTGCTGGCTTTGAAAGCGACCTAAATTTTAATGACCGAAGGGTGAGGTGTGGGCAAGTGACCCAGAGCGCAAGACTCATTGAGTGCTTTTGTAAAAAGATCCAATGAGTGGACAGCTCCTGTAAGGAGATAAAATTGGAAGTGCACTGGAATTCCTATTCCATGGGCCGATCTAATTTTCTT
>JAYTUL010000027.1:0-8882 GCA_043744555.1 bacterium
GCCGTTTTTTAACCATGGTAGTTAATTTCTAGCAGTTCTGTGGCTTAACCACAAGGTGGGAGGGTCAAATTAAGACTCGATTTATGTACCTTATGCCTATTTTTACGACCGTAGGGAGATAAAAATGGAAGTACTCTCTGTGGTGCAAAACCGTCGGGGTGTACCGTCCATGTAATGGAATAATCCTACCGGGGGCACCAATTAAAAAAGCGCATAAAGCGCTTTTTTTATTGGTGCCCCCAGCAAGCAAAGCTTGCGGGCAGTATTCGAAGACCTTCTCCCATATTTATGAAGGTTTATTAACCTGAATAAATGGGAAAGGTGTACTGCGACTGTAGGTCGAGAATCCACTCCGTGTCGCTCGTGAAAGATTCTAAAATCTTGGTGCGACCCAATTTTCTGAGATGTAATCATCCAGAAAAATGTAAACTGTACTGCTCGTGTAGCGATCTAGATTTCTATCCGGAACACCCAAACTAAAAACCAACGCAAGTTGGTTTTTAGTTAAGAGCGAATTATTACGGCGTAGGTACCTTGTCGTCTTGTTCCATGAACCCACCTAGGGACGCTGTTGAAACCTTCAGATTGAGCTCTTGCTGGAAATAACCGAGTATCCCCCACAGAGAGACCATAACGAAAAGTCCGACCATTCCCCAAAGCATGAGACTCTTACCCTCTTCGACGGCTTTTTCATCACCTGCATGATTAATGAACTTGACGATACCCCAGAAGAAAACAAGCACTGCGAGTCCCATGATGACGGGGATGATCGTCTGCACCACGGAGATCAAGGCATTGAGCAAAGTATCGAGATCAGCTGCAAGTGCAATTCCTGGCAATAAAAAAGGAATTGTGACCGCGGCCGTTAAGATAATCTTTGTATTTAATTTAGACATAGTTCATGAGAGTGGGGTCTGCGCCAGTCGTGTTAATAATAAAGCGAAGTATACCAAATACTGTGATCATTATGAACATGCCAACAATACCCCAGAACATGCTTATTTTGCCCTTTTCACGCATTTCTTCATTGTCCGGGTTCCATATGTATGCAGCGACGCCGTAGAAGAAGTACGCGGTAGCTACGGCGAAGAAGATCGCAATAATCGGGTTAAGAATTTCTGTGCTTATCTTGCCTATAAATGTTAAAACCGGAGCAGGAATTGGCGGAGGCGCCGCCTCTGCAACTTCTGGCAGTAGAATGCTTAAAATATTGAACATCTTAAAATTATAACTCGCTTATATAACTTGGGCAACCGAGTTATGAACCACAGTATGTACATATTAATTAGGGAGTAGTAGAAGAAGCTTCTTCCCAGGGTCCTATGCCTATCTCAGGAGGAGGTGGGGGTGGGGGTGGCGGCGGAGGTGTCACATCATCGTTCGTGATAGTGCACGAAATTACATCCCCTGCAGTAATTATTCCTGAACAGCCGAAGCCATCTGACTCATTGTATCCGCCGTAACTACTAGTCTCAGTTACACTAAAATTACCCGGATCTATTGTCACTGTTACCCCGGGGGCATCGACGCCCACAAATGGACTTAAGGGTGAGGCATTAAGCGAAGGGCTAATTGTCATAAGAAAGTCTCCTGGCAAGGCCGGACCGCCGTTATCGTTGATCACGTGGGTGGTCACGATAAGCGTTGCTCGCGTTGGTGCGGGCGGTGGTGTCCCTACACCCGAAAAGACAACAGAACCAATTGCTGAAAAAATACTTGTGAATAATGAGACACTGGATGGATCGGCGATGACAAAAAAATTATCGCCATCATTATTCTCATTATTTTCTAAAGTGGTGTCATTTTTACCGTCTGTATCATCGAATGAACCGGGATAATGTGCGATCCATGGGGCGTATTTATAAGTACCGCTTGCCATTGCTGCGACTACGGTCCTCTGCGATGGAGGACTACCAAATTGAATACTGTATATCTCCTTTCCGGATGCTTTAGCTGCATCAGCGGCAGTAAGTATCATATCATCAGTCATTCCTGCATTCGTTTTTCCGTTGAATGTTAAAATAAGATCTTGTTTACACAGAGAACGATGTCTTAAGCTGCCTAGTTCGTTCGATCCTTTTTGAATTGCTGAAACCACATCGTTACCATAACTACTGCTTACTTGTGCTGCAATTGTATCAATGGCTGCATACAATCCGGTAGAAGGTATTGAGTAATAAATTTTTACGTTCAGATAATTCAGCGAAATGATTTTTCCGTTCGCTGAATTATGCTTTATAAAAACAATAAAATTTGGATCATTGAGATCTGTTGGGGTCCACGTTCTTCCCCACGTATCAGTAGGACTTCCAAGCGTTGTTGTTGCTTCGCTCGTGGTTAATGGGATGCTTTTGAAGGTTGTAGTGCCAACTCCCCCATTCCACGAAAGTCCAACATCAAGTTTGGGATTCCCGCTACTATTTGATATCAAGCTTGAGGCGGTCACTTCTATGCCGGAAATTATTGCATTACTTGGAATATTTAATACGAATTTATTGTACCCTTGCACATTTCCATTACCGCTCGTTGTGGCATAAAGCGAATCAATTGCATAGACATTTGCCGGACTCTTCCACTGATTCATGCTTGTAGTCCCTGTAGGGAATTTTTTCCCAGAGCTCGTAGTAGTGCCATTGATCCCATAATTTGCTGTAAGTAGTCCGTTGGCCGGAATGAGCGCGGAAGATCCGTCAGTACCACCAAAGCTGCCTATGGAAACAAGAGATCCAGATGATGAAGTAGATGCGACACTGAGAAATGCTTTTGCTGCAGCGGCTTCAACGCTCAATTGAACCGTTGACATTGACCCCGAGAGCATGAGCACAGTATCAACGCAGGCAGGTGCGGGTGGTGGGATGTCGTCATAAACGATCACGCATGTTTTGATGTCGCCTTTATTAAGAGTGATATTGCCATCTCCCGGGAGTGGGCACTGATAGCCCCAAGTCGAGGTCGCATATCCTGTTGCTTTTGCACTCGTTGCTTTATGTGTGCCCGGTAGAAGGGTCATGGTCGCGCCTAAGCTTACAAGCGTTCCATCTATGTATAAAGGGATACTTGCTGGAGTGAGTGTTCCCCCATTATCGTTTTTGACATTAGCGATGAGTGTAAGCTTGGCGGTATTGGGTACGTCATCTTCGGTAACTACACACGTCTTCGTCGCACCCGCTGTGATCACACCTCCGCACCCTGAAAGTGTTTGGCTGTAGCCGCTTGGAGCAGTTACTCCGAGAGAAATTATACTGCCTGAATCAACAAGCACACTTGTTCCTGATTCTTGTCCGGCAAATGTTGCGGGAATGGGGTTTGCAGCAGCTCCTACTGAAATAGTAAAATTTGCCGCGACGCTCGTGCCTCCATTGTCGTTTATCACATGTGTATACACGATAAGTGTTCCATGTGAAAGCGTAGTAAATGAAGGATCTTGTGCGGAAGCCGTTACCTTAACATTACTCCACGCACCACGATATTGCGCTTGCGTCGTAATATACACAAGTTTTCTACCAGTTGCATCGGGGGCTGTAGATGAAGCAGTTTTAATTGTGCATGTCTCACTTCCGACAGAAATTATTTCACCGCCTACGGGTGGAACATAATAGAAATTTTGCGCAACCTTGAGCAGTGCCGCATTCGCACATGACTCAGCGAGTCCAAGACTTACGCGCTTGTATTCGATATTGGAAACATTCGCTCGTGAAAAATACCCAGAGGCACTGACGGTGAACGTAAGACTAATAAGAATAAAAGAAATAATTATCGCGGAAATCAGCGCAATATAGCCTCCTTTTATATTTTTGTCGTGTAAAGTTTTCATATCATTTGCGAACATATGTTGTCATAAAAAAATCCTGAATTATCGGCAACCCATTTGTCGATTTTGAGCGTAGCGTAAAGTTCGTAGTGACGCTTGCTGGATTATTGCCGCCTAGATAACAATACTTAAACAAAAGGCCGGTGATCGCTACATTAGAATTATTCAGTATGTTTGGAGGATTTCCGCCTCGTGCGAGCCTCATGTCGCTTCCTGCAAGGTCTATCACCATTGTACCAATGGTCGCATCCCATTTCGTTGCTGCAAGTGTGTTGCTCGTACTGCACGCCTGACCTGCGCTTGGTAGTGCCGGAGCAGTTATTGTTTGAACTCCGCTTAATGTCCAATTGATCTTTGCAAGCAGAAAATTACCTTCTTCCTGAAGCATAGCATGGGTCTGACTTCTTCCACTTGATTCGAATATCTGATACGCAGTCACAATTGCTCCGCCGATTATAAGAGAAAAAAGTGCGATATAGACCACGAGCTCAATAAGCGTCACACCTCGTTGTGTCTTTAATTTACTCATGGCCCGGCAGTAATGACGGATAAGTATCCATTGTTGCTCGTGTCGTTTGAAGTTACAAAAAAATCATTTCCTTCACAATCAAACGCAGATCCAACGCTTGTGCCCGGAAGTGAAAGTGGTGTAGTCCACAAAGATATCGCAGAAGAATTTGTGGTATTCAATATCTCGAACTTTCCTCCGGTACTTGAAGTTCCGCCTGTAATAAACGTAAGCGAGTCCCTCGCAATGACCCCGAGTATACTAAATGGATTTGCGCTTGTACCAATATCGAATGTTGCGAGCGGAGGATCTGGTATGAGTGACGAAGAGGATGAAGCATCGAGTATGTAGAACTCTGGTGCACCGCTAATATAGGTTCTGCCAAATGTTAGTTTGTCGCCTGTGAGATAGAGCGCCTGACCGTAGCCAAAAGCCGAGCCTGAGGCATTATATATGCTTGCGAGTGTCGGATTGACTGGATTTGCAACGTTGAGCACGATAAGCTCTCTTGCGTTGTCAGAAGTCGCAAGGTAAGCCAAATTATTAGCGACAATTATCGCGCTCACCGTAGCACCAACGCTGTACCCGCCCACCCAAACAGGATGAAGTGGATCATGAACATCAATAATATTGAATTCTGGCCCTGAAAGCGTCTTGGTCAAACCAATATAAACGAGACCATCTTTATAAAAAATACTGCTACCAACGGCTTGACCTCCCGTTCCCGTTACCGAAGAAGGTGACGTGTTCGGTATCTTATAATTCGTCGTTGAAGCGAGTGAAAGTTTCGTCGAACTGCTGACGTCAATAATCTGTAGTTGTGCACAATTGTAATTTTGAGTACAGGTGCTCCAGTTGGCTATGTGCTTGTTTGCTGTATACGCGTACATACTGCCGGTACTTGTCCCTTCTGCGACGTGAAGAGCGAAGAGACCCTCAGATGTTGTGTTCGCAGTGTCGAGCTTACCCAAAAGCGCACTTGTGGGATTTGATTTGAGTCTTGCGATATCAAAAATGAAAAATGTGGGGTCTGTGACATAAGTAGTATTCCCTACCGCTACATAAAGTTTACCTTTATGAGCATCGACGCTCGTTGTGACATTGATGCTCGTACTTGTGCCGAGTAATTGTGAGATGCTCGTTACCGCGTTTTGGATGAGTGGATTTTTCCAGTCACCAGTCGGTTGTGAATCACAGGTGTCACCTCCTACTGCACGGGTGAAATTAGTTACAATCGCGGAAAGTGATACATGCTGGAGCCTGCCATGTTCACCGTTCCACGTTACAGTACTCGTGATCTTTTTTGTCGCATAATCTGGCGGGGTCGTCGTCGAAACGGTCAATATCTCGGTGTACACCACACCACCAATATTTTCAGTTGTGGTGGTGGAATTCACTAATTTAAAATCTTTTCGTGCGAGGGTTTGAGCATTTTCTAGGCGCTCCTCTGCCTTGCTCAGTGCTTCTCTGTCGATTTGCCCGTCCGTTATCATTGTCTGACTGCCAAAAGATGTAAGCGTTACCGCAGAAAGCGTTAAGATAAGAATACTCATCGCCATAAGCATTTCGAGCGTAGAGAATCCTGCGGTTTTTATGGTTTTTTTCATATCAATTCGTCCAGGTTATTGATCCTTGTGAAGTTATTGTGGTTGTCGAAACATGTCCGTCACTGTTTAAAAGTGTGATATATCCTGGCAAAAGCACATCTCCTGAAAGCTGAGAAAAGACCACCTCGGTAAGCGATCCTGACTTCTTTTGAACGTCGACACCTCTTACTGGATAAATTTCATCAACAACAGTGTCGCGTGTTGCATATGTTGGCCCCTGAAAGACGGTATATTGGCCTGCCGATACATACACACCATGTGTTTTACCATTTGTGCAACTTCCCGCTGTACCGAGGCAAATGTTACTCATGCTCTGGCTTCTCGCTTTTTGCAAAAGTGAGACAAGCGTATCCCGTTCAGCACGAAACGCATAAGCATGATAATTATCCATACTGACAATGAGTGCCATTCCACCAAGCAATGTCATTATTCCGATAACAATGAGGATCTCGATAAGCGTAAAGCCGCGCTTATGATCTTTATGGATGAAGACTTTGGGTGATCTCATATATTGGGGTGATAATAGATACCGCAATGAATCCGACCAGACAGCCCATGACCACCATGAGTAGTGGCTCTATGGTACTTGAGAGATTTCTTGTCGCTTCTTCAACTTCGCTTTCGTGCATTTCTGAGAGGTAGAGGAGAGTGCTTGATAACCCACCGGTAGTTTCGCCAACGATAACCAAGTGGCGCAATGTGTCGGGAAAAAGTGAGGGATTACGCGCAAGCTCACGGGACATAGGTTCCCCCCTCACTATGCTCATGGCGATACTCTCGTATGCCTTTCTGTATGCAAAGTTGGGTGTTGCATCTCTGACCATGACCATGGAGTCAGTCAGCTGCACGCCACTTCTGAGCAGTAGGCCAAGTGTGCGGGTGAAGTTTGCAAGGTTGTAACTCTGGAGCATCGAACCAAAAAGTGGGATCCTTAGTGAGCTTCTATCAAGAAAATATTGAACTTTAGGAAATCGAAATTTCAAATATGCCACAGCGCCGCCGGCAATGATGATACCGAGGAGAAGCCATAGTCCGTCGTTTTTGAGAAAATTACTTATTGCGATAAGTATGCGTGTTGAAAGTGGCAGCGTGACGTTCAAACTCGCAAAAATGGGAAGAATCTTAGGGAATATAAACACAGTCAACGCCCCAGTAATGCCAAATGTTGCTATGGTGATAACGACAGGATAGACAAGTGCGCCGATGACTTTTTTTCGCAACATTTCTTTCTTTTGTAACTCGTCTGCAAGGTATGCGAGATTCTGACTGAGAATACCACTCTGCTCCCCTACATGGATCAAGTTGATGGCAAAATCACCGAACATTCTTCGGTGTTTTCCTAGGCTTGTTGCTAGAAACTGCCCATTGTTCACATCGTCAATGACCATGTCGAATACCTTGCCTTTGGCCTTTGACTTTGTTTGCGAACGGATCATGTTCAGGCAATCAACTAGCGGCACTCCCGCCTTCACAAGAAATGACATTCGCTTAGCAAAAAGTGACTGCTCTTTAATGGAGAAGCGAGTTCCAAACTGGTTTCCAACTTTTGATATAGATGTTTTATTCATTTATTGAGCGAAGTATCTCTTCAACGGTCGTTTCACCACGAAGAGCTTTATTAAAGCCTCCTTCTATCATAGTAGTCATACCATTCTTTATTGCAATTTCTTTTATCCTAAACGCAGACGCCTTCGCGAGGATCGCTTCACGAATCTCTTGATTGACCACGAGTACCTCATTCACACAAATACGCCCCTTATAGCCAGTTCCCGCACAATCATCGCAGCCAATACCCCAAAAGAATGTGCTTTGTTTTTTCATTAGCTCCGGCAATACCTCCTTAAGGCTGTCTTTTTCGAGGGCTGTCAGCTTGTGTTCCGTTTTGCATGACTCACAGATCTTGCGGATAAGACGCTGTCCGATGGCGAGATTTACAGTCGAAGCGACAAGATATGCATCGATGCCCATATCAAGAAGTCGCGGCAAGGTCGTCGCAGCGTCATTGGTGTGTAGTGTCGAAAGTAAGAGATGTCCGGTGAGCGCGGTGTTTACGGCAATGGTCGCGGTTTCGGAATCGCGTATCTCCCCCACCATGATGATGTTGGGGTCTTGGCGAAGTATAGAGCGTAGACCGTTTGCGAACGTCAGTCCGCTTCGCGGATTGATCTGTATTTGGGTAATCTCTGACATCGCGTATTCGATAGGGTCCTCAATGGTGACTATTGAAACGTCCGGAGTTGAAAGCATCTTGATGAGGGTGTATAGCGTCGTTGTCTTTCCTGAACCGGTTGGACCAGTAGAAAGTATCATTCCGCTCGGACGTTTGATCGCTCGCATGATATGCTTTTGGTCATTCTCACTAAAGCCAAGGTCAGCAAGGGTGTGGTCTCCCGATTGATCCCCCAAAAGTCGAAGCACTGCATTTTCGCCAAAATACGTAGGGGTTATGGAAACACGAATATCAATCGTTCTAGTATCGGGAGTGGTGATACGAAAACGGCCATCTTGTGCAGCCTGGTGTTCATCAGTGCGCAGTCCGGCAAGTACTTTGATGCGAGAGATTATCTCTGAATGAATATTTTTGTCGCAAACGATCTTCTCTAGAAGCACACCGTCAATACGAAAACGCATTCGCAATGTTTTCTCATTAGGATTGATGTGGATATCAGAGGCTCTTTCAGTATAGGCAACACCAATTAGCTCGTTAACGAGATCAACGATGGATGCACCCTTTTCAGTGAGTATTGAGAGCTTTGAACGCGCTGGAGTGACAACTATTCCCTTACTTGTCTCCAATAGTTCTGTGAGTTTTTGCATTGAAGAACAATAACATTTTAAACGATATTGTCGAGAATGTGAGCGGTACATTCAACAATATATTGCAACACCTGTATCACGATAGAATACCTCAACCGGTGTTAATCCGCCAAGTCGCTTGCGTGGACGAGTGTTTATG
>JAYTUL010000028.1:0-31719 GCA_043744555.1 bacterium
TGCCGTTTTTTAACCATGGTAGTTAATTTCTAGCAGTTCTGTGGCTTAACCACAAGGTGGGAGGGTCAAATTAAGACTCGATTTATGTACCTTATGCCACATATCGTGTGACCGCGATTCTTAAAAGTCTTAATCCGCTCAACCCGACGAAAGAAAGCTCCATCGTCCTACCCCTCGCTGATTTTGAGGTGACCTATGGGGAGCACGGATTTGAACCCAGCTTTCTTGAGGTACCCCTAGGCTCAAAAGTCGCATTCAAGAATAGCTCAAGCATACCACTACATACTGCCTCAGATCCGCATCCCACTCATTCGGATTATGCTGATTTCGATGCAAAACGCGATTATGCCTCAAGTGAAACGTATCACTTCAAATTTGAACATACAGGCACCTTTGGCTATCACAACCATAAGAGGTCTATTGACCGCGGTTTTATCCGCGTGTTTGATCCAGTAAATCCTACTCCTGATATCGACAAAACACGAATTGAACAGAGAGTATTGCGTGACAAGCTCTTGGAAATGCTCAAACCCGGTGAACCGGACACGCTCTTTAAGGTCGTTGATGCCATTGTGGCAGATGCATCACTTTCGCTCAATTGTCACGATATTGCTCACGACATAGGACACCGCGCGTATGAGTTTTATGGTTTTTCGAATGCTATGACGTTCAGTAACCCTGAACATTTAAAGCATCCGTTGGTTCAGTACATCTGTGCAGGCGGATATGTACACGGAATTACCGAGGAGTTGGCGCTTAATTTGCCTACATTTAAGACCGAGCCGTCGCTTGTCTGCGCTGGTGTTCCCGAAGATGACCGTCCGAGCTGTCTGCATGGCATTGGACATGCGCTTATGTTTGTTAATCATCGGAATATACAGGAGTCACTCTACGATTGCCGCGCTATAGAAATGGCAAAGGATAGGTATCGCTGTTTCGAGGGGGCATGGATGGAACTGTACTGGGGGAATACGGACCATACGGGAGCAGGGTCGCTTGGCTGGGATCTTGAGAAGCCACTTCAGCCGTGTATCAATGCAAAGAAAGATGAAAAGCCGACATGTTACCTGTATGTCACATTCGGATATCTAAGGACTCACGTCAAAGATTATGGAGGCGCAGTAAGAATGTGCACAAAAAGCGAACTAGCTGATGTTGATGTTGAGTTCTGTCTTAAGGGTCTCGGCATCACTATGATGAGCAAGTTCAAAGGCAAACATCTTGAAGGCTCCGAGGTCTACGTTGTTGGCCTTTCTAACACTGAGAAAAGTGCTTTTTATAAGGGAGTTCTAGGGTATGCGAGGCTTTCGGGAATTTCGGCGAATGAGCTTGGGGGTTCATGCGATCTTTTTAAGACTGACAAGGAGTTATGCAAGTCCGCACTATTGGAGTCGCATTGACCTCATCATCCTCTCACTTTGATATACGAGAACATGTACTTATTTCCGTTTTAGTTTTACGAAAGCATGCCCGTACAAAACTCTTCCGATAGGTGATTATCATAAAATGTCCTTGTTTTAAGCTACATTTCAAAAAAAAGACACCCCCGCACGGGAGTGCGGGGTTCTTCCAATAAGGGAGCAACAGCGAGGACGCTGTTGAGTTTACGCAGCGCAAAGCGCGAGGCGTAAACTGCGGTTCCAGCCCCGCGCAGGAGCACGCGGTTGTATGGCCGCCTAACACAAACGTGATAAAATCTGTGAGCATTGGAGGGATTCGAACTTGAGCTTTTATGGATAACAAAAACCAAACTACAAATACTTATAACGAGAGCGCAGTATCGCTCGCAAAAAAGTTTGATGAACTTGGTGCGCGCGTCAGTGATATTGAAGAAACTTTTTCTCTTATTTCAACAGAGAATCCATTTGTCCTAGAAATCGGCTGCGGCAACGGTAGAGATGCCGAAGAAATAATAAAGCGCACTGATTTTTATCTTGGGATTGATATCTCTGAGAGACTTGTTGAGTTAGCAAAACAAAAAGTACCAAAAGCAAATTTCCAAATTGCTGATATCGAAACGTTCAAATTTCCGAAAGATTTGGATATCATTTTTGCATTTGCGTCGCTGATACATGTTCAGAAAGAGCAGTTAGCAAATGTCCTAGCGCGTGCAAGGACAGCATTTAGCGAAAATGGAGTTTTTCGGCTTTCAATGAAATATGCTGATGTCTACACCGAAACAACGAGAGAAGATGAATTCGGTGTCAGGACTTACTATTTGTATTCGAAGCAAGATATAGAGAAATTGGCATCTGGCTTTAGAGTCTTAAAAAGCGAATTATTCGAAATTAGAGGTCAAATGTGGCTAGAGATTATTCTGCTGAAGCAATAATCTACTAAAATTATTCGGACACAAACTGGATGACAAAAAGCAGTATGAACAATGCAAAGAAAGCATCTTGAAACATTGGAACCTCCTGAATATTTCTTTATTCATACTTCCTGTTTCACACTCGGAAGTCAGGCCGAATATGGTATAAAAAAAGCTGGCATCGGAGGTGTCGACTTTAATTGAACTCTATATGCGGATGCTTATCTACTATCGCTTGCACGGCATCACTTTGCTCAAGCATGCGAAGAGACTCGACGAGAAGCTGCTGATCGGACATTTGCATGTGATGATTTTTCTCCTCGGGCGGTATGTGATCGTTCCTCAATATGCCGTAGATCGCACGTGGGTCTATGCCTGTGTCATTGCGAATAGCGTCGAGTGATACTCCTGAAATCTCAGCTGTGATCTCGGTCTGGTGTTTGGACATCTCACTCATGGGATAATTCTGAATAATCTTCATGACGCGGCGATAATTCACCTCGTCGATGCGGCCGCCACACGCGACATATCCTGCGTAGGAATACTTGGGTACTTCCTCTTGCTCTGGAATATCCTTTTCCATTCCCCTATTTTCTAACTCTTCATACATACTTGCATATTACACAGGCCGGAAACTTACACAAGAGGAGTGTGGGTGCATTATGTTTGCCGAGAGATTGAAAATTGACTAGTATGAATACCTGTCATCATGAAGATACTCGCCATAGAAACAAGCTGCGACGAGACTGCTATTGCCATTATCGAGGCAGAGGGTGTTTTGCCCACGATAAATTTTCGCGTACTCGCCAATAATACGCTTACTCAGATAGAAATGCATAAACAATACGGCGGGGTCTTCCCCATGGTTGCCAAGCGTGAACATGCGCGTACGCTCGTACCACTATTGGTAAAGACTTTGCAGGACGCAAAGATGTACGGGAAAACAAGCCGGCATGTCATTGAAAGCCCGCTTCGTCCGGAATTCCAAGAAATTCTGTTGCGCGAGCCTGAGCTCTTTGCGCAGTTCATCGATGTACTGCCGACAGTGAGCCAGCCCGAGATTGACGCAATAGCAGTCACACAAGGCCCTGGGCTTGAACCTGCTCTTTGGGTGGGGATCAATTTTGCAAAAGTGCTTTCACTTATATGGAAGAAGCCGGTGATACCTGTAAATCACATGGAAGGTCACCTCCTCGCACCACTCTTAAAACAAGAAGGAGATAACACCGTTCTCGCAAATATCTCATTCCCCGCCATCGGACTCTTGGTCTCTGGCGGCCACACCGAGCTAATGCTCATGCGCGGCATATCTCAATACGAGATGATCGGGGCCACAAAGGATGACGCAGTTGGCGAAGCATTTGATAAGGTCGCGCGCATCTTGGGACTTCCCTATCCTGGGGGCCCAGAGATCTCAAAATTGGGCGAATTGGGACACCCAAATGTCTATACGCTTCCGAGGCCAATGCTTCACTCGAAAGATTATTTCTTCTCATTCGCAGGACTCAAGACCGCGGTACTCTATATGGTAAAGAAAATGGGAACATTGACCGAGGTGCAAAAGGCCGATATCGCCCGTGAATTCGAAGAGGCCTGCATCGAAGTCCTTGTAAGCAAAACTCTGCGTGCAGTAGAGGAATTTGGCGCAAAGGCGGTCATCGTAGGCGGCGGGGTATCTGCCAACAAGCGTCTTCGAAAAACACTTAAAGAAAAAATTGACGAATTGAGCGACGTTACGCTTTATCTTCCCGACAACAAGGAACACGAACTTTCGACCGACAATGCGCTCATGATAGCGATTGCAGGATATTTCGGGCAACCTTCAGATGACCCGAGTGCACTCAAGGCACGCGGCAACTGGAAGCTTGCATAAGCTCATAAGCAAAACGCCTCCACGTGGAGGCGTTTTGTTATATCAGAAAGAGTCTACTTGATTGCTATTAGTTATTGTTATCAATATTCATGTGCACCGATTTAACCTCAGGTCCCTTTGTGAGTCCAAAGAATAGCGCACTTCCTATCGCCAAGAGGATGAGTAGAAGGACGAGGATGACCTGAAGCGGTGTGGGGTGCGTACTGAGTTCAAGTGAGTCGATGACTGCTGCTATACCCTGCTTTCTTGTGCTTGCGCCTGCGACCACGCCTGCGTCTGTTGCTGTGCCATTGTTCTCGCCAAGTTCGTTGGACATACTCGAAGGAATAGCCAAGAGATCAGAGAGTGCGATATGTCCGCGGTTATCAGTCTCAGTAGCTGTTTGAGTTCCCGGTACATCACTAATGGTCACGCCCTCGAAAGGCTTCGAATCTCTAACTATGGATGCACCAGCGATATTTCCTTGAGTACTGCCCTCTCCTCTATTGATACCAACCAAAGGAAGCGTTGGGGCTGCGGTGCTTTGTGCATTGATACGAGCGATCAATTCACGGAAGGAAGCGATCTCTGTGAGCTGAGCTCCGTTCAATGGAAATGCGCGCTGACAATAGATCTCATTGACCTTCTTCTTTGTCGTGTAGTACACGTATCCGGTGTTTCCAGGAAGATTCCACGGATCGAGTACATCAGACTTGTATTTATCTTGGAAGCCGCGGACTGCACGATCGGTAGTGATGTCGAAGAATCCAGTAACTGCTAGATCGCTGTAGCCTTCAAAATTCTTTAAGAAAAGTTGAAGCTTCGTGACCTCAGTAGGATTGTTGTTGATACCTAGGCGCATGTGTTCTTTCAGGTATTCACATGATCCACCAACGATAGCGTCAGGCTGACGTTTAAGCTCGATACCAGTTGCGGTAAGCGAGCTTACGCTTGAGACCGGACGGAAATATGTTGCGATAGCTGAAGGAATGCCAATTATGACCATGGTGTGCTTAATCGTAAGCGTTGTGTCCGTTGCTGTCGTTATTTGGTAGCCGTAGTAAGGAGGATTTACGAGCGTAGAAACTGAGTTCAAACCATACACGACACGGCTGTCTGCTGCGAGATTGGTATCCCACGTGACGGTAACTGTTGTTGTGCCTGTTACAGTGAGCTTCTCGTTGGTTATAGAAAGCGAGGGTGAACCGCCGCCCCCTCCTCCGCCTCCGCCGCCACAGTTTGAAGTACAACCTGGGTTACCTGCGACAACGACATTTACAACGCGAGACTTCTGCTGTGCAGGAAGGTTCTGTGAGTCAGAGACATCATAAGTGATCGTGTAAGTGCCAACGACTGCGGTATTGACCGTACCAGTCGCTACTATCTTAGGAGTGATGTTACCATCTTCAGAATCAAATGCAGTTGCACCTGGATCAGTGAAGGCAGTATTTTGTGTTACTGAAAGTGGGTTTGCACCAAGGACAGTTATAACCGGTCGAGCGTTGCCTGACCCTCCGCCGCCGCCACAATTCGATGTGCAGCCTCCGCTCACAACATTCACGGTGCGAGTGACCGGAGTTGCGGCGAGATTCTGTGAGTCGGTTGCATTGTAGGTGATGGTATATGTACCGACGGTGTTTTGATTGACCGTACCGGTAGCGACGAGCTTGTTGGTGATATTGCCCTCCTCAGGATCAGCGACAGTCGCACTTCCATCTGTGAATGGAGTACCTACTACAAGCTGCATCACGACATCACCGATGAGTGTGATAACCGGCTTTTGATTCTCGGAATCATCATTAGGAGTTGTACAACCAGCGTCGTTGGGGAAATCTATCTTTCCGTCCCCGTCATTATCTACGCCATCAGAACATGCGGACACCACCTTCACCGTGCGTGTTACAGGTGTTGCAGAAAGGTTCTTTGAGTCGGTTGCGTTGTAAGTGATGACATAGTTGCCAACGTTTGTCGTATCAACAGTTCCTGTTGCGGTGAGGTGAAGCAACGTGTTGCACTGTGCCTGTGTCTTACCTACGCAGTCTTCTGTGTCGGTTGCATTAGCACCTGGGTTAACAAATGTCGAGTTGATGTGTACGACAAGCGGGTTGGCGCCAATGAGGGTGATGACAGGGGGTGTATTTGTCACACCGCCACAGTTAACAGTGCATCCAGGGGCACTCACCACATTTACAGTGCGAGTCTTTGGGGTTGCAGCAAGATTCTTTGAATCAGTTGCATTGTAAGTGATAGTGTATGTGCCGACGATGCCTGTGTTCACTGTGCCGGTAGCTGTGAGGTGTAGTGCAGTGTTGCACTGTGCCTGAGTCTTGCCCATGCAATCTTCTGTGTCAGTTGCATTTGCACCGAGGTCTGTGAATGTTCCACCAACAGTGACAATTGTAGGGTTGGGAGTGATGACCGTTATGATGGGTGCTGAATTCTCATTATTGTCCGTCGAGCTATCACAACCTAGATCGAGTGAGTCGATAAGCCCGTCTCCATCATTGTCGATACCATCCGAGCACTGTGTTACCACCTTAACGATACGTGTCTTAGGAGTTGCCTGTAGCCCAGCCGAGTCGTAAGCCGTATAGGTTATGGAGTATGAACCAACAGCACTTGTATTAACAGTTCCGGTTGCAGTGAGGTGAAGTGCGCTGTTGCACTGTGCTTGAGTCTTACCTACGCAATCTTCAGTGTCAGTAGCATTAGCTCCTGGCTCTACAAAGACGCTGTTCAAAGATACTGTGAGTGGATTTTCTCCGATCAAAGTTATTACTGGTGCTTCGTTCGTCACTCTACCGCAAGACTTTATAGCATCGATCTCGAAGTCTGCACCTGAAATACCGTTTTGAACAAGGCGGACATAGCGGAATGACGATGTTGAAACAAAATCCTTTACGCCATCATGAACCTTAACGTTATTGATATCACCAACGTAGGTTGCCGCTCCTGTGAGTGGCGCTGACCACGTAATGTTGTCGTGACTTACAAGGACGTTATATTCCTCGAATTCAGCGGGATATGGTCCGTGGTCATTTGAGGTAAATACGCGAATTGTTTTGGTGTCAAGAGAGAGACTCCATGTGATGCTATGCCCCTGACCCTCGGCATGTACCCAAGAGTTATCAAGCGTATCACCATGGGTTGGTTGATTGTCGCCGCTAAACACTGTGTAGTGTTCAGGGATATTGTCTGTATGAAATCCCCACCCGTCAACAGAAGAGATAACCTTTCCATAAACTCCCTCGCATGAATTCATCGGTGGAAGATAAATGTCCTTTACGATGACCGTGCGTGTTGTCGAGGCGCTAAGTCCTCCTGAGTCGGTAACAGTATATGTTCGAGTTGTCGTTCCAAGCACAGAAGTATTGACAGTACCAGTCGCAATAATCATCGAAGTAAGATTGCCATCTTCTTTGTCTGTAGATGTTGCACCTGGGTCAGTAAAGACTGATCCCTGCGTTACGATAAGTGGGTTATCTCCAACCAAAGTTATAACTGGTGGTGTGTTTGCAGGAGGTGTTGGTGTAGTGCAGTTGCTGTTCTGGCTCAAATACACGACATGTAGCTTATAGAGAAGACCTGCTGGGTTGGTCTGAGCGTTGCCGCCGGACTGTGCCCAGTTCTTTACTTCGAACGCTACGGTATTTGTACCTGAATGTAACGATGAAGCAACATTGTACACATGTTTATTTTCTTCAAAGTAATTTAATTCTGTATTGTCAATTCCAACGACTGTGCTGTTCACGCTCGCTTTAAAAGAGTTATCAGCGGCGAGAGTCATTGTTGCAGACGCTACTGTGCCGTTTATGACAAAATCTTTTGCGAAGTATGTAGTCTCATCGTGAGTTGGATCACTGACAAAGAAAGTTTTCCAGATCCAAGTTGCTCCCGGAATTATTGCTGTCCATCTTGGATTAGATGAGTAGGTTGCTGTTGCGTTTGCCCCACCGACAATCTTGTCGTTGGTATCACTCACAACATCAACAGTACACGAGGTGGGGGGTGGAGGAGTTTTCTTCAGAGCGTTAAATGCGACACAGTAATATGTGTGACCAGACAGAGGGACATTTATTTGATCGTAATTATCATAGTTAAGTACGTCAGTGTGGCAGTACATCTCGGCGCTTACATTATTGTCGTTCTGCTGATGATTTGAATCGAAAGTAAATGGGACGTAGCCTTCCTTAAGTACTTCGCGTACCCAGATCACAGAACTATTATCGACATTATTTACTGAAACTGAAGTTTGTCCTTGTGCATTTGTGGGACCAAATGTCTTCCAGTCAGTTGAGCTTGTGCCCGTATTTGGAGCTTCGCCAACAAGAGTTGCACCGGCATCACCAACACCTTGATATCCCCACTGGAACTTCCAGTCTGGAGTAAGTGCACAGCCAGGGTGAGAGCTTACGTAATCAGATGCAGTGGTCGAAGTGATTTTGATGCCTAGTCCGCCCATACCCCAGTTTGGAAGCTTTGACTCTGCATCACATACTATCTTCGAAGAGACGATATTTATACTAACTACTTCAGGAGGGACTGGCTCGCAAGGTCCAACCTTGTCCCCATGTTTTAAGTGAGCGTTATATTTAACTGAGTGCTCGTCAACATTAATAACATGTGCATTTCCCGGATTCCCCTTTGGAATGTGGCAGATAGTTACCTTGTGATGCTTATCGCCCTTTTCTTCTACATCACCAAGATCATCATCGTCTTCATTCACATCTGAGTTCAGGCTCATCGCCAATGTCTGTAATATCACCAAGTTACCAGATAAATTTTCTGGAGTTTCCTGTCCTTGAGATTTATCTTCGTTCTTTAATGAGCTTAACCCAGAGGAGTTATCCACAGGTTTATTGTTCTCAATTTTTTCATTGTTTGAGGTCTGAATAGATGTCTGAGAACTTGTGACTTCGTTTGTGTTCGCACTCTTCTGGTTGAGCACAGCATTTCCACTCTGCGAAGTGTTTTCCGCCGAAGAAGAATTCGTGCCTGGAGCCTCATTGCCCGCAAAAGCAACAAGTGGCAGTCCAGCCAATCCTTGTATCACGAGAGAGAAGGCCATAAACCAAGCGACAAAAGTCTCTAAAATACCTTTCCTTTTGTTGTGATTCAGAAAAAGATTCTTCATACGGATAAGATAAATAATAATGAGTGATATTGAAATAAATAACCAAAGAAAAGAAAAATATTTCCTGCTGCAAAAGTAGGAAAAATTAATATTTGAATATGCTTTTGTAAATTAACTTCTGCGAAAACTCAAAATTTTCTTTAGTGAAACTAATCCTACTCATCCTTTACAATGTGTCAATGTGTGTTTTGTCTTATGAGTGCTCAACAAGGCCGTATAAAGGACATTAAATTCATTTTTTTGTATTGTCTCTTACGAAATTTGCTTCGATAAAAGACATGTCCTTAATGAAAGTTCGTATCTTGATAATCCACTGCAAAATACAGAGGGTCTTTCCAGCGCTTGATGCTCAGATTTTAACTGTTGGGCAGTGAACCTTGGGTGAAAATGCCGATTCTTGTGATAAAATAACATTCAATGAATGAAAAGTTTTTATCGCCCTATAAACCGGAAGAGACTGAAGGACGCATCTACCAACAATGGCTCGATTCGGGCTTTTTTAATCCTGACAATCTACCTGACACTAAAGAACGCAAACCCTACACAATAGTGATGCCACCGCCTAATGCCAACGGCAACTTGCACGCTGGGCACGCTCTATTTATAACGCTTGAAGACATCATGACGAGACATAAGCGCATGTGCGGATTTCGTGCATTATGGATTCCAGGAGCTGACCATGCGGGATTTGAAACGCAAGTTGTATACGAGAAGAAGCTCGAGAAGGAGGGCCGATCGCGCTTCGGTATGGACCCACAAGCGCTCTATAAAGAGATCTATGACTTTACTATCCAGAACAAAACAAACATGGAGGCGCAGGTACGCGCATTGGGAGCATCTTGTGATTGGTCACGGGAAAAGTTTACCCTTGATAGAGAGGTCGTCACCGAAGTACAAAAGACATTCATTAAAATGTTTGATGATGGGTATGTCTACCGCGGTAAGCGCACTATCAACTGGTGTTCGAAACATCAGACTTCCCTTTCTGATGTTGAGACTGAGACAGTTGAAGAGCCGGCTAAACTCTATTACTTCAAATATGGGCCATTCGAAATCGCGACTGCGCGACCCGAAACAAAATTCGGCGACAAGTACGTTGTCATGCATCCTGAGGACAAGCGCTACGAGAAATGGGGTCATGGAGACAAGCTCACGCTTGAGTGGATCAATGGCCCGCTCGAGGCAACAATCATAAAGGATCCTGTGATCGACATGAGCTTCGGTACCGGAGTCATGACCATTACTCCGTGGCATTCTCAGGTTGATTATGAACTCGCTTTGAAATGGGGGCTTGATGTCGAGCAGATAATTGATTGGCGCGGAAAGCTTTTGCCTATAGCACAAGAATTCGAAGGGATGAAGATAGCCGAAGCGCGAGAAAAAATAGTTGCAAAGCTCGAAAGCAAAGGTCTGGTGACAAAAATCGATGAAAAGTACATGCACGTCATCAAACGTTGCTACAAATGCAACACCGTCATTGAGCCTCAAATAAAAGATCAGTGGTTCGTTAAAATGAAGCCACTAGCGCAGATGGCGCTCGACGCCGTAGACCGCAAGGAGGTGCGCTTCATTCCCGATAATTATGAAAAAATATTCCGCTACTGGATGGAGAACACAATGGATTGGAATATTTCTCGTCAGATAGTCTGGGGTATTCCCATCCCCGCTTGGTTCTGTGATGAACATAATGAATCTAGGGCCGCAGCTGTGGATGCACAGCCTACATGCTCCACATGCAACAAACCTATGCGGAAAGATTCAGACACCTTTGACACCTGGTTCTCTTCGGGACAATGGCCGCTCTTGGTCACCGGATATCCTGATGGCGACGATTATGCGACCTATTACCCCACCGACGTCATGGAAACTGGGCATGACCTTATCTTTAAGTGGGTTCCGCGCATGATCATTTTTGGTTTGTATTTGGGGAAGAAAGTTCCCTTTCACACTGTTTACCTTCATGGACTTGTGAACGACGCTCACGGTAAAAAAATGAGTAAGAGCAAAGGCAATGTCGTGAATCCGCTTGATCTCACCGCAAAATACGGCACTGACGCACTTCGTATGGCACTTGTTGTTGGCAACACCCCAGGCTCTGACCTTGCGCTTGCGGAGAATAAGATAAAGGCGTACAAACTCTTCGCAAATAAGATATGGAATGTCGCAAGATTTACATTATCTGCGACTGAGGGCGACGATACATGGAAGTCATCAACGCTTACCCTAGAAGACCAAAAGATATTGGACGAGCAGAATGCCATGATCAAGGACATCACGGTCGATATCGACAATTTCCGTTTCTATCTTGCAGCAGAAAAGGCATACCACTATGTGTGGCACAACTTCGCCGATAAGATAATCGAAGAAAACAAAGCGAGATTGCTCTCTGAAGACTTGGGCGACCAAAATTCTGCAAAGCGCATGCTCTTTACCCTGCTTGAGAAGAGTCTTGTTATTCTCCACCCCTTCATGCCATTCATTACTGAGGAAATATGGGCAGAACTCCCAAATAGGGAGGAGCAGCTTATTGTAACCAAATGGCCCACGACATAACACCCTACATGTTGTTCTTTGCGCTTCTTGGCGGAGTACTTCCAGCTATATTTTGGCTTTGGTTCTGGCTTAAAGAAGATGCACTTCACCCTGAACCGCGTGGGCTTATTATTCTTTCATTTCTTGTCGGCATGCTCGCAACTGCCTTTGCATATCCTATCGAAAAATACATCGCAACAAATATAGCACTTAGCGACGGAGCACTGTTGCTCCTTTGGGCCATCACCGAGGAGAGCTTAAAGTTTACCGGTATCTATATTGTCGCCCTTCGCAGTAAGTACTTTGATGAGCCTATCGATGCCGTCATTTACCTCATGACCATCGCACTTGGCTTTGCCTCACTTGAGAACACAATGTTTCTTATCAATCCGCTTGGTGATGGGGACCCACTCGCAACACTTCTGCTTGGTAATTTCAGATTCATTGGTGCAACACTCTTACATGTAGGTGCGAGCGGCTTTGTGGGTGTAATGCTTGCGCTGTCTTTCTACCTAGGCCGAGGAAGTAGGGTACTCATGGCTCTGCTTGGGCTTATCGGGGCTATCGCATTGCACACCCTTTTTAACTTCTCTATAATTGCAAGCGAAGGAAGATATCTTTATGAGATATTCGTAGCACTATGGGTGTTTATTCTTGCGATATTGCTTATCTGCGAAAAAATCAAACGTATGGCACCACGAAGTCATGTTGAGTATCCCCACACCGGCACTATACGTATCACCCAAAAGCTTGGTTCTGAGATTTAAATAAAAAGTAAAGTCTGGTATAATTTAAACAATTACATATGCGTAAACAATCCTTTCTAGAAAGACTTACTGGAACTCAGTCCGTAACTGAGGATGATATTTCTCCGCTTGCGGATGAAGCAGGGCAGGAAGAATGGCAGGATAATTCTCATGATCAACATGAGGTTCTGGAGGAAGAATTTAACGATGACGAGCAGGATGAGGGATCGGACGAGCCAGGTCTTGCTATTGATATTTACGAATCAGACAACGAACTCGTCATCCAGAGCATGATCGCAGGAGTTACCCCTGAGAATCTTCATATTTCGATAACGCGCGATATGGTTATTATTCGTGGCAAGCGCAATGCCCCGCAGGGTATACCTGAAGAGCATTATATTACACGCGAGCTCTATTGGGGAACATTTTCTCGTGAAATAGCACTCCCCTACGAGATAGACACTGACGGAGCAGAGGCAGTAGAAAAATACGGATTACTTATCATAAGACTTCCTAAGCTTGATACAGATAGAACGCAGGAACTGAAAGTTAAATCGATATAATAGAGGGCAGAGCAAAATAAAATCGCTGACACATTCGTCAGCGATTTACCACCTAAATTCCATTCAGGGGCTGTATCTTCACCCTCAGCTTTTCGATGATATACGTGAGTATTTTCTGTCGTGTTTACGCATGTCATTTTAATAAGTCTCTACTTGAGCAAAGAATTGCTTGATGATTTGCAATATACTTTCTGTCCTCCAAGCTTCATAAATCCTTTTGATTAGTTCCTAAACGCATGCAAAAAACATATTAACTAGGTTTTATTTCGTAGCACTACTTTTGGATATATGCGCTAAGGGGTGGAAACCCATTGAATGAGACAGAGCTATAGCTCATCGTGTAGGCACCGGTCGTCAATATGTATACGCGCTCGCCTTCTTTGAGATTGTTGGGGACTTTGTATTTGTAATTCTCGTAAAGAATATCCGCTGAGTCACACGTAGGCCCGGCGAGTATAGCCTCGCTCCAGTCTTCCTTGCCATCACGTCCCGGAAAATAAATCGGATACTTGATCGCCTCATCTGTCGTTTCTATAAGTCCACCGAATTTGCCGATATCTAGAAAAACCCAGCGGGTGTGATTGGTGTCTGATTTTTTTGAGATCATCACTACTTCAGTGACTATAATTCCTGCATCTGCAACAAGCGAGCGGCCCGGTTCGATGATGATATCGAGACCGCCATCCGGAAAATCTTCGTGAATATAACGCTGAATTGATTCTGCATACGCAGGTACTCCTTGAGCAGGCTTTAAGTATTGGGCTGGGAATCCACCTCCGAGATTGATACAGCGCATCTTTATCCCGTCGACCTTGAGTGCGTCAAAGAGATATTTCACAAGCGCTATGGCATTATCCCACTGGCCTATATCGCGCTGCTGGCTTCCAACGTGAAACGACACACCATATGGATCGAGTCCAAGTTCCTTTGCGAACTTTACGAGCTTGTAGACCATATCCGGATGCGCACCAAACTTTTTGGAAAGTGGCCAGTCTGCACCACTACCATCGAGGAGCAGGCGGAAATTGAGCATTGAGCGGGGGGCATTCCTGCTTATTTTCTGAATATCGGAAAGTGAGTCGGTCGAGTAAAGCCGGATACCTTTCTCGTATGCATAGGCGATGTCTTTTTCTTTTTTAATGGTGTTGCCGTAGCTCATGCGCTCACCCGGGATACCCAAGCGCAATATCTGGTCTATCTCAAAGCGCGACGCGACATCAAAATACGCGCCTTTCGAGGCAAGCAGGCTAATAACCTCATCAAGTGGGTTTGCCTTCATTGCGTAATATATCTTCGCTCCTGGCATTGACAGTGCGAGCTCATCATAATGCTCTGCGATTTTTTTGAGATCGATTATCAAACAAGGAGTCTCTTTATCTCTTGCGAACTGCTCTATGCGCTCGAGGTCATCTAAAGAGATGAGCTCGAGCGCTCGTGATTTATTTCCCACAAGCCTTTGTGTTTTATTAGTTAACAAATGAGGATTCAGTATATACCTCTCACCCCACACAACAAGTGGCGATAAATTTGGCATACGGGCGGAGCAAGATGAGGAAATATAAAGGTTTTACTATCCCCACCTTGGTCTATTTTGCAGTCGCTTCTATCGGTCATATAATGGGCGAACAATTTAACGTTATGTTCGTGGAAGTGAGGTCGGATAACTATGTAATGCGTAGAAATCTTATTCCTCCGCTGTGCCGCAACGGTAATGTCTAGAGCAGACTTACATAATTGGATGTAGTACGAAGATTTGGACCAAGGCAGTGTTCGAGAAGTTGTATAAGTGATACTACTTCCGAACCTGCAGCGGGAAAATCAAAGTAATACGCCAATTATGTATGTCTGAGACGAGCCCGGTCTTCGAACATATTAGTCTTCCGAGCAGAAGAGATGAAGTATGCATTGCATGGCCCGTGTGCGCCTGTATGTTCCTTCAATATTTTGCTCTCCTCTTGGGAGATCTTTTATTTTGTGAGAATGGTGACGTGTGCATATTTTATTATCAAAACTCATCCCACATTATGAGCGCAACGAAAAAATCGAGAGAGGAGAAGCAGGAGAAGGTTGTGCAAAAAGAAAAGAAGATCGTGAAGCATGTTGTAGTAAAAGAACTGACCACGCGTATGCGCGTAAAGAAGCGCGACGGTAGCCTTGAGCCGGTGCAGCCCGAGAAGATCATAGACCGCGTAGTGCGAGCCGCAACAGGACTGCGCAGTGTCGACCCAATGCAAATAGCGACCAAGACCATTGGCGGACTTCATGACGGGGTATCAACGACTGAGCTCGATAACCTTGCGATACAAAATGCGGCGGCGATGCTCTTCGAAGAGCCTGAGTATTCGAAACTTGCGGCACGACTGCTCTCCGTAGTTATTGCAGAGGAAGTTGCGACCTTGGGTATTCATTCTTTTGCTCAGTCAATCATGGCGGGAAATAATCTTGGCATCATCAACGATGAAACTGCGAAGTTTGTCGGCAGCAATGCACGCGAATTGAACGCTGCGATAGATGACAGCCGCAATGACCTGTTCGAATACTTCGGACTCCGTACCGTATACGAGCGCTATCTTCTCAAGCATCCGACAAAGCGCAATGTATTCGAGACTCCGCAATACTTTTTCATGCGCGTCTCCTGTGGCATCGCTGAGGATGTTGAGGATGCAATTGCCTTCTATAACCTCCTGTCTTCGTTTGATTACATGCCATCCACTCCTACCCTCTTCAACTCCGGCACGACGCATTCACAAATGTCTTCTTGCTTTCTCCTCGATGCACCTCTTGATAATCTCGAATCCATATACAAGCGTTACTGGCAAATAGCTGCACTGTCGAAATGGTCAGGCGGTATTGGGCTCTCCTATACACGTGTGCGCTCGCGTGGTTCGCTCATCAAAGGCACAAATGGATTTTCAAACGGCATCATCCCATGGCTAAAGACTCTCGACGACTCGGTCGCTGCTGTTAACCAAGGCGGCAAGCGCAAGGGTGCCTGTTGCGTCTATCTCGAATCATGGCATGCGGATATCGAAGACTTCTTAGAATTTCGCGACACCACCGGTGACCAGAATCGCCGCGCACGCCACATGAATATCGCAAACTGGGTTCCCGATCTTTTTATGAAGCGGGTGAAGGAGGGAGGGATGTGGTCATTGTTTGACCCCAACGTCGTTCCCCACTTCACTGATATCTTCGGTGAAGAATTTGAAAGTGAATATATCAAAGCTGAAGCAGAGGGGCGCTACGTAAAGCAAGTCAAAGCGCAGGATCTCTACGCACGCATGATGAAGACGCTTGCAGAAACAGGCAACGGCTGGATGTGCTTTAAGGACGCTTCGAATCGCTCTGCCAATCAAATAGGTGGAAAGGGTGCCGATGGAAAGAACAACGTCATTCATTCTTCGAATTTGTGCACGGAGATACTTGAGGTCACCTCAGACGGCGAGACAGCGGTGTGCAACCTCGGCTCTATTAATCTTGCGAACTACGTCGTACGTGGCGATCATTTCGACTTTGCCAAGCTCGCACGCAACGTGAAGCGCGCAGTTCCTTTCCTTGACCGTGTCATCGATCTCAACTTCTACCCCACCGAAGAAGCGCGCCGCTCCAACATGCGTTGGCGCCCTATAGGACTTGGTATCATGGGTCTGCAGGATGCGTTCTTTAAGCTTGGTATACCTTTCGATGATCCCCGTGCTCGCGCACTCTCACAGAAGATACAAGAAACCATTTATCTCAATGCACTCGAGGTCTCAGTGAAACTCGCTGAAAAGAAAGGTGCGTGCGAAGCATTCGCCGAAACCAAGACCGCACAAGGCATACTCCACTTCGATGCATGGGGACTCAAGCCTATCGAAAGCGTTGCGTTCGACGGCCTGCGTGAGCGCATCAAGAAGACTGGACTACGCAATTCTCTTCTTCTCGCTATCGCTCCGACTGCGACCATTGCCTCCATCGTTGGTTCATACGAATCCATCGAGCCGCAAGTGGCGATACTCTTTAAGCGAGAGACTATGTCGGGAGAATTCATGCAGGTCAACCGTTATCTGGTTGAGACACTGAAGAAGCACAGACTCTGGACGCCTGAGATACGCGAGCAGATAAAAGTTGGTGAGGGTTCTATCCAGCATATCGCCGAGATCCCCGCCGATATCAAACAGCTCTTCCGCACGGTGTGGGAGATACCGATGCGCTCGCTCATCGACATGGCCCACGACAGAATGCCATTCCTCGATCAGGGTCAGTCGCTCAATCTCTTTATCGAAAGTCCGACAATCTCCAAGCTCTCATCGATGTACATGCATGCATGGGAGCAAGGGCTCAAGACTACTTACTATTTACGCTCACGCCCCGCAACATCCATCAGCAAGACTACGACAACGCAAGCCTACGGAGCTGCGCGCAATGCTTTCAAGGGAGAAGAGAAGACAGAGGTCGCGAGAGTAATAGGAAGCGGGATAGATACCGAGAATCCGATGGTGTGCGACTCATGTCAGTAACATAAAACTTTAATTTATAAACTTCAAAATCCATGGCAATATTAGACACCGGACTCAATCTCAAGTTACGCCCCATGCGCTACCCTGCGTATTATTCTCTGTACAAAGCATCTATAAAAAATACCTGGACTGTTGAGGAAATAGATTTCACCAAGGACCTCGAAGACTTGCGCACGCGCTTCTCACCCTCAGAGCGCCATCTCATCAACAGACTAATCGCATTCTTTGCCACTGGCGACAACATCGTTCAGGAAAATCTGGTGCTCAATCTTTTCAAACACTTAAACGTACCCGAAATAAAACTTTATCTTGGAAGGCAGATATTTGAAGAGTCACTGCACATTGATTTCTACACTACGCTGCTCGATAACTATCTTCCGGACATGAAAGAGCGCGAAGCGGCGTTCGATGCTGTCGAGCATATCCCCTCCATCAAAAAGAAAGCTGATTTTTCATTCAAGTGGATGAACTTTATGAATGAGATAGACGTGATAAAGACGCATGACGACCGCAGACGCGCGCTCCTAAACATCATCGCGTTTGCCTCCTGCAATGAAGGCTTGTTCTTCTTTGGCGCTTTCGCTTACGTCTATTTCCTGCGTTCGAAAGGGCTTTTGAATGGTCTTGCCTCGGGGACCAACTGGGTGTTCCGCGACGAAAGTCTACACATCACCTTCGGCTATGAAGTGATAAGCGCGATGCGCAAAGAATACCCCGAGCTGTTCGACAAGAGTCTCGAGGATGAGGTCGTACTTATGATGCGCGAAGCCGTTGATTGCGAAATGACATTTGCCGAAGATATATTGAGTGAGGGTGTGCAGGGACTGCCACTTAAGGACATGCGCGAATATTTGCAGTATATTGCCGACCGCCGCCTCGAACTCCTGCAAATGAAACCCATATACGGGTCAAAGAATCCGCTTAAATTCTTAGAGCTGCAAGACATACAGGAACTGACAAATTTCTTCGAGCGCAATGTCTCAGCCTATCAGCTTGGTATCTCAGGCGAAGTCAGCTTCGCGGATGAATTTTAGTATCAATTTTTTTGCTTTTGCAAATAGACAGAGTATCGCTATACTAGCGATACTCTTGTCGTCTTACGACCGAGCATCAATTCGATACGTCCTTGTCGTTCAATGGACCCAGTACCATTTGATCAGGTCCCCGTCGTTCAATGGATAGGATATCTCCCTCCGAAGGAGATGATCGTGGTTCGATTCCACGCGGGGGCATAAATGGTACTGGACAAGGATGCTCCCTACGGAGGTGAGCCGCGGCGAGGGTCCCATTCGGATGGGAAAAGCGGCGCAAGACCTTTTGAGGTTCATTCTGATAAACCCAAAAGGCTGAATTGCGAGGCAATTCAGAGACGGAGAGCGGCGGCGCGAGTCGGGGTCGCAGAAATTTTCAGCAGAAAATTATCTGTGACTACCGCTCCTCTAAGGAGACGATGCCTTTGCCCAATAGGGAAAGATTACCTGCCTGCAAATGGAATAAAAATTAAAACTAATAGAAACAATAGGACCTCGCCCAACATCAAACTTTGATATCATCGAGAATGCTAAAATTGTTGGCTTTCTTCAGTTGCGCCACACGCCCGGCAAGCGCGACGAACTACCAGAACATCTTGCTAGTCACATCTATTATGAAATAACTCCAGATGAGCGGAGAAAGGGTTACGCGACGAGCGCACTATCCATCACAAAAACTGAAGCAAAAAAAATAGGACTTAAAGAAATAATAGTTACCTGCGATGAAGACAACATTGCTTCGAAGAAAGTCATTGAGGCAAATGGCGGAGAATTTCTTGAAGCAACTTTTATTCCTTCGATTGACCAGGCCATGCTTCGCTATAAAATCGTACTTTAATCAGACAAATTTGCATTATATTTAATTGTGCTATGCTCACAAAATTATGCCATCCCTACACGGACAATTGCCGACCGCCGTCCCGAGCTCTTGCAGTGAAGCCAATCTAAGGATCGAAAAATCCTCTTAAATTCCTTGAATTGCAGGATATCTAAGAACTTACCAACTTCTTCGAGGGCAACGTCTCCGCCTACCAGCTTTGTATCTCAGGCGAAGCCACTTCGCGGATGAATTTTAAGTAAGGGAGTTTTCTTTTGCAAACAGACAGAGTATCGCTATACTAGCGATACTCTTGTCGTTCAATGTATAGGATACGTCCCTCCGAAGGATGTGATGCAGGTTCGATTCCTGCCGAGGGCACAAAGGTTTTCCAATTAGAATTATTTACAAATATGCCACTGCACTTTCATATCATTCTTCTCGCACAATTCATTGTTTTTATGACCTTTGCGATGTGCTATCGAAAGAAGAAAAAATTGCTCATAAATTCTCTGGTCGATGCGCTCTGTCTGGGACTGGTTCTCGGAATCATCTTTGACCTATTGTGCGGCCTGCTCAATATCCATTTCTATATTGGTGGCAACTCTGTACCGTTCTGCCTTTGTGGTCTTTCTTTTGCTCAACTCGTACTAAACGGGATATTCTCTTATGGTCTGGCTGTTGCAAGTGCATTTTATATCACACCACCTGCCCACATGATTAATGACGTTGATCAAAAGCGTACCCTGCAAAAATTGTCTTTATTTATCTTTCTAACTGCGATACTCCTCACTATTGTTTTACCCAAGGGTAGTATTGTTATCTTTTTTGCAGCGGGCTTGGCAGTAGTCTCGGCAGGTGAACTCGTTATGATTTTGCGAGGATATGTGGGTCCGATCTTTTCAGTGTTTGTAACGAGGCAATACAAAACACTTCAAAAGGTATGGGCGCAAGTGATAATTATAGCTATGTGCTATGAGTTGGCAAATTATTTATTCAACTTTTGGGTATGGCTGCCAGGTTCACATTACAACCAAATACTCCTAGAATTTATTGTTATCGTGTTTGCCTATGCGGGACTATTTCATCCGATGTTTATCTTCTGGCAGATGCGGGCAATCAGATCTGACAAATAGCCAAACGGGTGGTGGAGATGCACTTCTGGTGTATGCTTTTTTCGCTTTCATATGCTAATCTCTTAAAATCATGCCATCCCTACCAGGACAATTGCCACCCTTAAACCCAAAAGAGGTTGAGTGGCTGCTTAAAGAAAAATATAACGGATTAGAATCGCCGGAATTCTTGGCGGATGTCGAGCGGCTTAAGAAGGCTGAGCCTTTGGCATACGTCATCGGCTGGATACCTTTCTATGATTGCAAAATAGATGTAACACTTCACCCGATGATCCCCCGCCCCGAGACAGAGTTCTGGGTTGAGCGCGCGGTGAACAAATTACGCACACTCAACAAACCTACGCTGCGCCTAGCAGATACTTTTTCAGGCTCAGGCTGCATCGGAGTATCACTACTTAAACATCTGCCGAATGCGACCGTTGAGCTGAGCGAATTTGACCCAAAGCTCACAGAGCAGCTTCGTATCAATGTGAATTTAAATGGTGTGGAGTCGCGTGGCATATGTATGCAGGCAAATGCGCTTTCGGGATTAAGCGGACTCTACGACGCAATATTTGCCAACCCTCCATACATCGACCCCAAGTCAATTCCTGAGATGGATGCAAGTGTGATCAACTACGAGCCGCATCTTTCGCTCTTCGCGGGCGATCGCGGGCTCGACTACGTAAAGCTCATCATCAACACTGGCGCACAGTATCTTAATGTTGGTGGAACATTCTATATTGAATGCGATGCACATCAACGCGAGTGGATCGAGGAACTCCTTACTGAACACACGAGAACCCTTTCCAAGGGGTACCCTTGGAAGCATGAATTCTGGTTCGATCAATACAATCAGGTGCGATTTCTCATACTGCGCAACTAAGAATAATTTATTAGAATTATGTTAAGTATTGCGGCCGCAGTACTTAACATAATTGTAGATTACTGTTAGAAAAACAAGCCGATCGAGCTGGAGCGCGCGGTTGTGTGGAAACCTAAAACATTGGGCAGTTGTGGTAAAATGAATGGATGACAAGGAAAAACGTACTTACCATGCAGATATATCCCAAATACAACGATACCGACAGATACATGGTCTAGGTTGCTCTTGATAGCTATGAGGATATTTTTAACGAATGGGACCCTGCACCTTTCAAGCGTCGCGATGTACACCCTGCACTCGTTGCCTTCTTTGAAGAATGCTCTTCGGAGATAAGTCTCAAGCATCCACTTGCTGTCGTTTCATATCTCCCGAAGTGTGAACTTGATACAGAAAATCAAGAGCAGTGAACAAGCGGACTGCGCAACTATTTTGCATTCAGTGTGCACGTGCTCAAGAGACAACTGGTCCGCTCTTGTAAACATTCCATCCGTAATGCAGCGATCGGAGTTATCTTTCTCTTCACGGCTGTATATTTTGAAAAGTCATTCGATCAGACATTGTTCCGTAGTCTGTTCGGGCAAGGACTTTTTATTGGGGGCTGGGTGTTCGTATGGGAAGCTCTGTCGACATTCACATTTACAGATAACTCAATCAGATTCAAGATAAAAGAATGGCAACGTTATTTAGATGCACCAATTGTATTCAAAAAAGAAAAGCAGCCCGATCAGTCAATGGGCTAGAGAGAAAGAAAAAACCGCCCTTATCAGGCGGTTTTTGTTAGCGTGAACGGGAAGGAACGTCCTTTCCAGCGCGCTTTGTTTTCTTGCGAATCGCAACTTTCTGTTTCTTATTCATGAAGCTAATCTACACTATTCTTTCCGCAAACTCAAGATTAGATTTTATGGTCGAAAAATCATACGAGCGAAGTGGAATTTTGAATGTAATCCGAAGTTGTTTTCGGCACAGTGTCGCTGGGGGCTGTATGAGTGATACTGCCCCAAGACCGAGCAAGAAAACAACGAGGAGGACGCCAAAATTACGCTTCGCGCAGGCGTAAGACCAATAGGCTTTCGACGTGTGGTGTCTGAGGATAGAAGTCGAAGCCGTGGACCATGTCGATGGCGTAGTGTTCTTTGAGCGCTGAGTAGTCTCGAGCTTGCGTCTCAGGATTGCAAGACAAGTAAATAATTTTCTTTGGAAGCTTTTCTACTATTTGCGTGAGGAGCTTGGGGTGGAGTCCTACGCGCGGTGGGTCAAGTACAAGAATATCCGCACCCAGAAGCAGCTCTGAGTCTATTTGTTCGGCAGGAAGACACTCAGACTCATAGTTCTCTATGCTGTTGATGCGTGCATTCATGTTTGCTGCTTCAACTGCGCCTTCGACGATCTCTACTCCCTTCACCTCCCGCACCTTACTTGCGAGCAACAGTCCTATGGTGCCTGCACCGGCATAGAGCTCGAGGACTTTGGCGTCAACATGCAATTCTTTCTGCATCATGTGGACGGCATCCTCAAATACAGGAATATTGTTCTGAAAAAAAGAATCCCATGAATAGCGGATGGTCGTTCCGTCGATTGTCTCGGTGAGATATTTTTCGCCGACTCCCCACAGACCTTTAGTCGGCACTGACGCGGGAGATTTTTCTGTAGAATAGAAAACCAAGAAACCGGCAAGATTAGGAATATCTTCGACAGGAAATTCAGGAATTGCGTTCTTCTTTGCAAAAAGTATCGCGAGGAGTTTTTGGTCGGATTTGCTTTCGCGGACGATGAGGGTTTTAAGGTCGCGCGCTGCATAGCCTTGCTCGCGCAAACGTGCACAAATGGCGAGTGCGGCTTGGTTCATATTCTCAGACGCAAGTGCGCATCCTTTTGGAAGTGCTAGCCTGCGAGAACCACCTCCGCGTTCGTGGAATGCGAGTGATAAGGGAATATCGTTCTCGCCCTCCCTGTCGCAGAAGCTAAACTCGACTTTCGTGCGGTAGCCATAGAACTTGGAGGCGGGAGTAAAGCCCACCTTAGGAGTATCTGGGTAAAACCCGAACAGCTCGGTTATCATCTGCTGCTTGAGCTCGGCCTGAAGCGCGTATTCCATGACCTGCCACGGGCTGCATGAAAGATAATGAAGCTCATCGGGGGTCTTACGGGATGGTGAGGCTACGCTCAGTTCCTTGAGTACCCCAACGAGTAAACCGTGTTTTTTGTTCGCATCAACAATACCCTCTTCCCCTGGAAGCATGGCATGTACGCGCACCGGAGCGCCATCTAAGGTGCCTTCTGCCGCACCATCGTGTGCGATCTTTTCTACTTTCATTGAGAATGTCTTTTGCATTAATGCAGTATAGGCAACATTCTTTTTTGCGCAAATGCTATACTACTCAACATGAATATCGTAGTGATCCGTCATGGTGAGACAGACCTCAATAAGGAGAATCGCCTTCAAGGTAGCAAAGACCCCAACGAGCATCTAAACGCGACTGGCCGAACGGAAGTTACGGCGCTCCGCGATGGGCTTCTCATAACTCCAAGAATCATCTACGCGTCGCCACTCGTACGCACCCAAGAAACTGCACATATATTAAATGAAAAATGGGGAGTGGAGGTAGTGAGTGCACCCGAGCTCATGGAGCGCGACTTCGGCTCGCTTTCAGGCAAGCTCCGAAGTGAAATAGACCCGCAAATAGTCGAAAGCGACCTTGAAGGACGGTACGATTATCGCCCTTATGGCGGTGAGTCAGTCGCGGATGTAAAAGCGCGAGTAATCAAATTTCTCGAGACCCTTCCTCTCTCTGAAAACGACACCGTCATCGTCGTCACTCACCGCGGTATCATTCGAGTACTCTACGATCTCTATCCTATAGAAAGCAGCGGTGACGAGATCGTTCCCGCATCCAAACACATCTTTCGCGTCACAGGTCTTCCTAAATAAAACTCAACTTGGAAGCTCAACTTCCAAGTTATTCAAATAATAAATCCTTTAACTCTTTATCATTTTTTTTATTCATGTGGATCTGTTTCAATGCATCCTGAGCAAAATTAATGTAATCTTTAGTGCTTCTAAATTGTCCGACAATGACATCTTTTTTGCATATAGCCTTTTTTACATCATCATGCTCATATTCATTCCAGCTTGAGTAGACAGGAAAGTCCAATTTTTTATTGTTGATGTGATGGACTTTGTTATTTAAATTAACATATGCACTAAGCCGCAATAAATATTCATTTGTATCTACATGAATTGCCTTGTATCTTCCCGAAAATAAAGAGCCGGTGCGTTTGTGCTTTTTATTAAAATATTTTGTATAACCAGTCGAAAGTCTGTGCATAAATTTAGGGATACCGCCGTCTTCAACTTGCTCAAGTAAAAAATGAAAATGATTAGGATTCAAACAATATCCAATAAAATTTACAAGAGGCTTTTGTGTTTTTAACTTGGAAGTTGAGCTTCCAAGTTGCTTCTTTATAAAACTGTATTCGTACATGCTACCGATGGGATCTTCGCCGTTAAAATCTTTCATACTTTCAAAGAATCTTTGAAGGTCGTAAACCTCATCAAAGATGTTGCGACCATCTGTCCCCCTATTGAAGATGTGATAAAATTCACCGTTTGCAAACTCTGTTTTTCTCATTACTTTTATCATATCACTTGGAAGTTGAGCTTCCAAGTATGTAATTCGGATGATTCAACCACTGTGCGCTCTAGCGCACAGAATGAACTCGGACTGAAGTCCGGAATAGATCCAAAATTACAATGTAATTCGTAACCCTCCTTAATTTAATGAGAGTAGTAATGCGAGAATCGTTTTGTTAGGCGGCTATGATCGTTCACAAGATTCTTGGCTGAAGGCGAGGGTTTTAACCCAACCCTGACGGGGACTATAAAACAAATGCCCGCTTGGTAGCGGGCATTGTGCCGAAAAGAACTATTAGTCTCAAGTGACTATGACATGCTTCCTTGCACGTGCATGAGTATAGCTTGTGTGACGCCAAAGAACGCTGAGAGGGTTCCCTCTATCCCGGACATGACGTCAGGTAATAAAAGCTTCAGGATCACGATTGTGAGACCCAAGCCAAGAGCTTTGAAGATTCCCATACGCATTTGCGTTACGGAAAGGATGCTTTGTTCGACTCAAAGCGTGGATCATCTAATCGGACCCGTTCCCTCCCCGAATAAAAAGGATTACTTATTCGCAAATATGCGAATACTGTCCCGTCTACACGGGGATGCTGAAACGTTTCGACTACAGAAGTCAGAGAGTGTAAAGGAACCGAGCTTTATTTATCATGATTTTATCATGAAATTCGTCACTACGCAAATACTGTAGTATTCTGGCTCTCAGTTGAGCTATTCTTTAACGAGCTGGGGTTGCACCTCAACAGAGATTAAGGAGTTCAAAAATGACTAAGACTCTCAATAAGTCTCTAGGGGGTCGCTCATTGTCGTGTCCGGATTCCCTGCTACGGGGACCGGCAAGACCACTGTAGCTGGTCGTGTGACTCGTCACGGACTCAGAAATGCAGCACGACTCATCACCTGCACCACACGCGGGGTGCGTGAGTGAGAGGTCGACGGAAGCGGCTACTACTTTCTTTCCAAAGATGCATTTCAAACCAGACTTGATGCGGGAGATTTCATCGAATTCGTTCAGCACTACCTACATTTGTATGGCACGCGTAAAAGCGACGTCGAAGCTATGCAGAATGCATTCGACGCGATCATCCTTGTCACAGTCCTAGCCGGATCGAATACCTTCAAAGCACTTTGCTCGAACGCATGCTTCATTGCTATAACTTCCAACACGAAGAATGTGTCGCAATTCATGCTTGGTCGCGGCGATTCGGACGAAAAGATCGCGAGGCGCATTACTCGCACTCAGCTTGCAAAAGAAAGCAAGGCGTTTAATGCTATTGCTTTTGATGCGGTGATCGAGAACAAGCCATGGCATCTCGATGCAGCAATAGATCGATTCGTCGCTGTGGTCGAAAGTTATCTCACGGTAGTGACGTAAGCTTCGCCACAAAAACCTACTTATATTGAGTGGGTCTTTTTATTTGGCGAAACTTGAGTGCGTGAGGAAAACAGGCGCAGATATGCACAGGAACATAGAACATTGCTTTCAAAATCTGCTATGATAAGTGAGATGGCACAAGACTCATTTTGGAAACGCAACCGCGGTATTCAGTGGCTTATGATCCGCATTGTTGGTGGGATCATCATCCCGCTCGCTGCAGTCGGACTTTTTGGTATTTTCTATGGTCGCAGCACATTACATGAGGTCGCAACACGCAACGCCGAAGCGATCACCTCACTCAAAAGCAATATGATGTCGTCTTGGCTTGCAGACCGCAAGCTTGAAGTAGAAGGTATTGCCCACTCCAACAACCTCGGCAGCATTATCGAAACAATAGACTCCTCACTTACCACAGACAAACAAAAGCAGGTACTACTCGCTGCCTTAAACGACAAGTTACATGAGGTCGCAACCCATGAGCATCCTTCCTTCAGGAGCATCACCATTCTTGATATTCCAAGCAAGTCTATATACGTACACTTACCAGCCTCTACAAACGTCGATATTCCCGACCCAGCGGTCATCATTGCCGGAGCAAGCACCAAGACCACGATTGCGAGCCGCTACGACAATGAGGATAAGCTGCGCGAGCTCTATATCGCAACACCAATTTTCACAAGCAGCTCGACGCATGCAATATTATTTGTGGAACTCGATGCCTCAACATTCGCCAACATACTCGCAGACCGCACGGGCCTCGGCAGCGGTGGTGCAAGCTACATGCTTGATGAGCGTGGAATGCTTGTCGCGCCGCTTGATGCTAAGAACGATCAGTCACAGAATACACCGACAGAAGCATTCATAAAAACAATCCTTACGGAACGCTCGGAATCACTAAGTGGAATATTCGAGACAGACTTTGAAAGGAAGACAATGACCATCATTGCCTACACCACCCTTCCGATGGGATGGATCTTGGTAACCGAAATCCCCGCTGAAGAAGTACTCGGTCTCGTTAACTGGAAGCTACTCTTGGTACTTCTTATCTGTTTCATTATATTTGCTGTCTTTCTTGCCATCATAAATCTCCGTTCACTCGTCGAGCCCATGCGACGCGCTATCGACCAGATAGCACAAGCGGGCACTTCCCTTTCTGCCACATCACAGCAGGTTGCTGCTGCGGCACAAAGTAATGCGGCTATTGCCGAGCAGGTGGCACAAGGAGCTGCCACACAGTCGACACAAGCAGAGAACATCTCAAAATCAGTTGCGGAGATTGCTTTCGGCACTCAGGAGATACTCGCTTCCTCTGTTGAAGCATCTCGCGTTGCAAAAGAAGTATCTCAGGTCACTCAAATTGCCGGCGAGAAAGGCGAGCAGTCCCAGCAAAGTCTTGACCAGATCAGAAAGATGACAAGCGACACCGCTTCTATCGCACGTACGATGGGTAATCGTTCACGCGAGATTCGCACCATCGTTGATACCATTACAAAGATCGCCGAACAAACCAATCTTCTTTCGCTGAACGCTGCCATCGAAGCAGCACGTGCGGGTGACGCCGGTCGCGGCTTCTCCGTAGTTGCCGATGAGATCCGTAAACTCGCCGAGCAGTCTGCCGACTCAGCCGGGGAGATCAAGCAGCAAGTCGAGAAAATGCTCATCCAGATAAATGATACAGTGCTTGCGGCCGAGAAGGGCCTCGAACATGCAGACCAGAACGCAAAGATCGTAGGCGAAGCACTCAGCGAACTACAAAATATTTCAGGCTCAATCCAGCAGCTCTCAGCAAGAATTAAGGAAATTTCTAATCGCACAGAGGCGCAAACTGCACTTGTGCAACATGTAGCTGAAAGTATGGACTCGATCGGCGCAGTAGCAGAACAAAATGCAGCCGGTGCTCAACAACTCTCTGCCTCAACCCAACAGCAAGGAGCAGCCAATCAGCAGGTGGCCGCAGCCGCGCAGCAATTGCAGGCACTTTCTATAGACCTTCTACAGCTTACAGGTGGCATCTCCATAGCACTCGACGGTGGCCACATGCAGGGAGGTGAGCGTCTACACAGAAAAGCCATTCCTGCCTATATACTTGAAGATAATCAATCTAAATAAGCTTTTTCCCTTCGAACCGTGAATCTCTTTAAGCGACAAACTCCCCTTTCTGAAAAGCACGCATTCATCGTGCTGTCGATCCTCATGTGCTTCTTTTCGGCGCAGGTGTCCTTAACGATGTACATTGATTCGTCGTACCTTAAAAGCGCGATCATGGCGACTCCAGGCTTTGCGTCGTTAGAGATGTGGCAGAATCCCGATGACCTTATCGGCATACTGTATACACTCGCATCTATGGTTACTCTCTTTGCGCTCTTGATCGCACCACGCGTGTTGCGCAGCTTTGGAAACTACCGCTTTACATTAGGCATATTACTCTTGCTTGCAATGACCTTGCTCGGTCTAGCAATTTTTAATACCGCGTGGCTTATCATCCCGCTTTTCATACTCGAGGCAGCTATCACTTCGATACTCTATTTCAACTTCGATCTCTTTCTTGAGCATTATTCCAAAGATAATGAGACCGGCATTATCCGTGGGATATTCAAAGCACTCACTTCTATAGTGTGGCTCGTGCCCCCTTTCTTGGCAGGAATCATCTTAGACCGCTACGGCTTCCCGCTTATTTACCTTACTGGAGCACTACTCATAATCCCGACCATATTCATCATGATGGGCTACCTGAGCGACTTCAAAGATATGCACTACGAAAAAACGCCTTTTATGCTTGCCCAAAAGACTCTAGCACAGCATCCCGGTATTGCCCGCATATACTGGGTCAATTTCTTCTTGCAAGTCTTCTACGCATGGATGATCATATATGCACCAATATATTTTCATGATCTGCTCAATATTTCGCACGAAGATTTCGGTATCATTCTTTCTATCGCGCTCACTGCCTTCGTTATTTTCCCATCATTCGAAGGCTGGCTCGCAGATAGAGTCTTAGGTGAAAAAGAGATGCTATTGCTTGGCTTCTTTTTGATGGGTATCACGTCACTTGCTATCCCCTACCTTTCAAGCAAAGGCATAGGATTATGGGCATGGGGTGCGCTTTTATTTGTCGGGCGTATAGGGGCGGCTACCGTTGAGACAATGTCGGAGGTATATTTCTTTAAACACGTCGACGAACACAACGCCTCGCTCGTCGGATACTTTAGGCGAGCTCGTCCACTTGCCTTCATCATTGCGCCACTCTTGGCAAGTGTGCTGCTTGGATTCCATCTGCTCAAATTCGCAGACCTATTCTATGTACTTGGCTTTATTATGCTGTTCGCGTTCTATTTCACTCTGCGACTGAAAGATACGTTGTAAAGGACCCCGCGGCAAGCCGACGGGGCATTGAATGCGCTCGAAGACTCGCTCCATCGCACCGCGAGCGGCTCGGCATTCAACCTTTACTTCGTCGCCCTCCGGTCGAAGACCAAATGAAGGCATTTGGTCTTCTTCCTAGCTAGACGAAGTAAAAAATCGAAACAAAAAATGCCCTAGCGAGTGGGGTATTTGTCTTTTAGATGTGTGAAAACGGGGAAAAGTACAGTTTATCTCCAAAATACGTAGCATAATAAACATCATGCCCCGCGAGCATCACATCGCCATTGACTACATCAACTATCAAGTCTTGAATCGTAGTAGTGGACGAGAGAAATGAGTGCAGGCTTTTTGTGAACGAGTATCATATAGAGAGTACGGTACGCGCTCCATGGAGAGCGAACAAACATCAGACCATAATAGTGAAGTATAAACTGTACTTATTCCACGTTTCCCTGTTTCTCGTTTCCTATTTCGCAGACTCAAAAATCGTGATTATTGATGAGATAGAGTCTGTCACTGATTTTGAGGCATACACAAAAGTCTATCTTCAAGAAAGTCCATAAATTCTTGGGGTCTTGAGGTAGGAAGACTTGCGCGTATACGGGTACCATTAATATCTCTAACAAGATTGCCGTGTTCGGTCATTGTGACTATCGCATATTCAAATTCAACAAATTCCTTACCAAGTACAACTGATGCTAGGAGTGGATCATGTGCGTAGGACCATGGATCAGGAGCGCCTTTCTTGATAAGCTTTTCGTGAAAAAGCATGACACTTCGTGAAAGCATTTTTAAAAGTGGATCGGTACTCGCATGTATGCGCTTCATCACAGGAACTGTATCAGAAAAACAATACCCCTCTGCCATCGTTGTCTGCGCCATTAAGAGAGTAAGAACAAGCCCTGCACCAAGAACATGCCTTGCGGCAGGAACGTCTATGCGTACATTATGCTCAACCCATCCTTCGTGACGCAAATAATCAAGCGCAAAACCCATCTGATAAACAGTGAGCTTCTTTAGTACTTCAGGGTATGCAACGAGAAGCGAAGAAAGATTACTAAATCCTTGAATATTGATATAAATAACGCGCTCGAAGCTGTCGATGAATTCTTTCATCACTGTAATAGAGTCCTGAGGCATAGAAACCTCTGGCTCATCAACAATCATCTCATCTACTATGAAATTAGTATTTCCAAGATCCGCGCCTGCCATGACAGGAATATCTGCTCTACCTGCGAGTCGCAAAATCTTTCTCGTAAACATCGCTCGTCTTCCCCTTGTCTCATCCCCCGTCACAATGAGTCCGATAGAAAGTTCAGGGGAATTAAGGAGAAGAAGCAGAGCAAATAGATCATCTGCATCATATCCAATATCAGTATCAAGAATTACCCCAATGGATGTTTTGTACTTTTTCATACTGAAACTCTAACATACTAGATAGTAGAAAATAAAGTACGCTATTAATCCTACTTCATCTCAAAAAAGAAAACGGGAAACGGGGAAAAGTACAGTTTATCTCCAAAATACGTACCGTAATAAACATCATGCCCCGCTCTCGCGAAACTTCCTGTCTATCTTTCAGGTCACTATTTGAAAGTGCTAAATAAGATACACAACAAAGAGTCGCTCAAGGATATCCGTCGGAGCATCACAAGGGGAACACGATACGGGCGAGAGAAAAGAGTGCAGGTTTTCCTCACGAATACCATCGAGGAGCATGACCGTACCATTGCAGAACTCGAAAAAAACTCATCAACAAAGAATGCGGTACATTCAACAATATATTGCAACACCTGTATCACGATAGAATACCTCAACCGGTGTTAATCCGCCAAGTCGCTTGCGTGGACGAGTGTTTATG
>JAYTUL010000029.1:0-8791 GCA_043744555.1 bacterium
AGGAGATAAAATTGGAAGTGCACTGGAATTCCTATTCCATGGGCCGATCTAATTTTCTTGGATGGTACCCTGCCTTAGAAAATGGAAGTACAGGGAGTGGTGGGGTGCCCTTTCAGATGGTGCCTGTGGTTAATTGGGGATGGTATTATTTAAAACTTTCTTTTGCCAGAGCGAGAGAAATCGGTGAGTGTTGTAATCCGCATCTGAATATTGTCGACTGGGCGAAGTAATTTTTCTTGTGCTTTGGTGATGAAACGATAGTGTAGGATATTGCATGTTGCTTCTGCAACCTTCCACGCGTCTTTACCGTTAATCCACATTTCCGGTTCAAATCGAGAGAGGTCAAGTGGTCGCGAAAAACTCCGTAAGGTTTTGTTGCCCTTGGTATCATAATATTCATGAAAATATGACATAGCGAGTTCACGTATCGTACGATATACAGGGTCACGATAGCGTACGTATGCATGGTTACCTTTGGAGATTGCCCCAAAGTAGCCATTCTTTTGAAATAAGGTGATGATATGATCTTCATCAATATCATTTGCGGAAAGGTCCATCACTAGTGGCGCTTCTCCGTGCACCCACAGTGCAAGCGCAGCTACGAGTGCTCCCTCGATACAGTGCGCACGTCGCTTCTTTAGCACTTCCCGAACCGACATACAACTGTCACCTTCAGGTTCAAAGTTTTGTGGGATCGCTGAAACAAAATCTTGGATCTTTTGTGGGCTATTCAACTTTTTTAGAATAGAAAGCTCATAATTACTGAGCCCAATCTTTTTATTATCAAATTTTTTCTTGAACATCGTTATCACTAATTATGCGAATTTATCTTTACTCTTGTTCGAGCAAAAATGAAGTCAACTTAGTAACCGAGAGGATTTCGTGCGCCACGAACTTCAAAGTGCAGATGCGCTCCAGTTGAGCGACCAGTATTGCCGAGATAGCCGATCGTTGCTCCTTGCCCGACATGCATACCCACAGTGACTGTCGTTGACTGCAAGTGGCCATAAAGCGTTTGGGTATCGTTATCATGTTGAATGACGACATAATTTCCATACCCGCCATTATAGCCACTATCGCGCGCGATAATGATATCACCCGAAGCGGAAGCTATTACAGGTGCTCCAGAATACTCTGCTAAGTCGACACCATTATAGCCATGCAATCCTTGAGTGCGTCGATAGTGCAGAAGTGGTGCAATGTAGTAACCATCGAAGCTCGCGTTACTAACCCCGCGTAGTTTCGAGGTTGCCGGCTTGGTCACTTTTTTTACTATTGTTGGCATTTCTCCATCAGGAACGATAACGACAGCGCCGACATCAAGAGTGTCGCCCAAAGAAAGTCCATTATATGTACGCACCTCGTCAGGGTCGGCACGATACTTCTTTGAAATGCTCTCAATGCTGTCTCCTTTTTTGACAGTATGCTCAACACCAGATACAGGCAGGATGACGAGTGTCTGTCCGACAGTGAGCTTCGATCCACGCGATAAATTGTTCGCCCACAAGACAGTGTTCACTGAAACGTCAAACATCTTTGATATAGAAGCTAGTGAGTCGCCTTGATGCACAACATAAGTACTTATCTCACCATGTACATCTTCACCATTATTTACATCAGCCAAACTACCTAGTGGCCCAGCGTCCGGAAGAAGCGCGCTTCCATCTACCGTGTTTACATCAGCTCCGCTATTGTGAGGGACGAGACCAGAGCCGGAAACGGCAGCGAGTAGTGCAATATTCTGAGAATTTATAGGTTTTGTTTGCATACTTACCTTGGTAAATATGTCACCAAAGAGAGAGAAAAAACCTGCATACGCGACCGTGGCAGGTAAGATCAGAAATAGCAGCATAGAAAAACCCAGCTTCCTTAACGAAAGCTTTTTTTCTTCTACTCTATTTATATGATCGGACCCATGAGCGCGGGGGGGACCAAAATGAAAATTATTGAATTCTATAAGCCTGTAGCAATTTTAATACCTCATCACATTCGCATTCATAACCGTATCACAATCGAGAGTACCGTTGACAACCGTATAAAAAGATTATATCCGAATAAAAAACACTCCGTCAATCAACTTTTACACAATATTTGAAATTGTTTTAAAAATGAGATGACTAAAAATGGCTTAAAATATGGGTATTTAATTAAGATATATAAATATTTTTTTATATTTGGCTTGGCAGAGCCATATTTTCATTGTTTATTTGCAAATATTCATATTCGTTTTTATGGCTTTAAATATGGGTTTTTTGCGCTTTCGAAAATATTGCCAATGGGTGCTAATATGATGGCTAATGAATTTACTTGAAGGCTTGAATAAAGAGCAAGCACAAGCAGTGCTTGCGACCGAAGGCCCGGTATTGATAGTTGCGGGTGCAGGTGCCGGCAAAACTAAGACCTTGACCCATCGCATGGGCCATCTTATCGCCTCTGGAGTTCCAGGTGAGTCTATACTTGCGATCACTTTCACCAACAAAGCCGCTAAAGAAATGCGCGAGCGTATGTTTCGACTTCTGGACAGACCAATAGACTCGAGAGCGTGGGGAGGACTGAGCAAGGGGGTGCCCTATATCGGCACTTTCCACGGCCTCGGGATGTATATTTTGCGCGAGAAAGGCGGAGTCATCGGCATTCCAAGAAGTGCGACCATTTTAGACCAAGGAGACTCACTCAAGCTTATCAAACAAGCGATGGCAAAAGCCGGTATCGACCCAAAACAATTCGAACCACGCAAAATCCAGTCGCTTGTTTCCCGCCACAAAGGCAATATGGGCACAGCGGAGGATGTCGACAAGGTCACCCAGAACCGCTACTTGGCACAGAACCTAAAGCGCGTTTTTGTCATCTATGAATCACTTCTCAAAGAGGCAAACGTTCTTGATTTTGACGATCTACTCGAGAAGACTGTCCGACTGCTACAGACCCACCCCGACATTCGCCATTACTACAACAAAACATGGGACTACATCCACGTAGACGAGTATCAAGACACCAATGAAGTGCAGTATCAGCTCGTCCGCTTGCTTTCGGGAACAAAAAAGAATGTCTGTGTTGTCGGTGACAGTGACCAAAACATCTACAGCTGGAGAGGAGCATCGATAGCCAACATCCTCGAATTCGAAGAGGACTATCCAGGGGCTAAGGTCATCCTACTCGAAGAGAATTATCGCTCTACACAATCGATACTCTCGGCGGCAAACGCGGTGATCGGCAAGAACACGATGCGTAAAGCAAAGAATCTTTTTACAAACAATGGGGCAGGCGAGAAGCTTTCGCTCATGGAGTCGTATGATGAGAATGATGAAGCGCGTTTCGCTGCGACAAAGATCGGCTCACTGCTTGGCAGCAACATAGAACCTCGCTCAATAGCAATTCTCTATCGCACGAATTTTCAATCACGTGTCCTCGAAGAGGCACTCCTCTACTCAGGTATCCCGTATCAAGTGCTGGGAGTAAGGTTCTACGAGCGCAAAGAAGTGAAGGATGTCATCGCCTATCTGCGTGCAGCTACAAACCCCAAGTCGCGCTTTGATCTGGAGCGCATCATCAACGTTCCGCCGCGCGGTGTCGGAAAAGTTACTCTCGAGAAGATCATGCAAGGAGACAGGGAAAAGCTTCCTCTTAGTATGCGCAAAAAAGTCGATGGATTTTTTGCGATACTTAACCGCATCAGCGAGGCGGCAAAAGAAATGCGCCCTTCACAGCTTATTTCTTTCATCATCAAAGAGACGGGGTTAGAGCAGAGTTTGAGCGACGGCGATGAAGAAGATACTGAGCGGCTCGCAAACGTGAGAGAGTTGGTCACGGTCGCGATGCGCTATGATGCACTCACATTTACCCCATCACTTGAGGCTCCTCTAGAATCAGGCAACGCAGGCATTGAACAATTCCTTGCTGATATCGCACTGGAATCCGACCAAGACAACATGAAGTCTGAGCAGAACGCTGTTCGGCTTATGACCATTCATGCAGCAAAAGGGCTTGAGTTCGACTATGTCTTCATTACCGGAATGGAGCAAGATCTTTTTCCGTCGCGAAGATCACAAGATGAGAGTAAGGATATCGGCGAGCGTGAAGAAGAGCGAAGGCTTTTTTATGTCGCACTCACACGTGCAGCAAAGAAGGTTTATCTCTCGTATGCATCTTTTCGTACGATATTCGGAACTCGTCAGATCAATGCCCCCTCTGAGTTTCTTTCGGATATCGATGACAGTTTACTCAGCTTTGAAACGCGCGAAGGCGTGACACTTCGCGACAAACCAAAGCGAAAGGTAAGCCTCCTTGGTTGGGATGAACTCTGGAGTGACAGCGACGAGGAGACCGTGACGTACTTATAAAGTACGCACCACAGACTGATACAATAGTATCGATTGAGAAAGTGCTGATTCGGTGATAGGAGAAAGGAGTTTTTCGGTTGGTGCATAGTCGTCCGTAAGGATCATTCCTTGCTGCGGCGGGTCTATCAGACGTATATTTTCAAATACTCCACTTTTGCCGGCTACAACATTTATTATTTTGCCCTTAGCGACAAGATTATCGAGTGATGTCTGTGATGCGACGAGCACAATGTTTTGTACCAGATCATCACCACTGTAAAAGGCATATGCCAGAACGTGGGGGAATACTTCCTTGAGTGTTGCATATACCGCAGCGTACAAAGCACTTTTTTCTCCTTTTACTCCCGAGATTATATTGATGGCGTATACTCCATTTTGGTTGAGGTGTTGAGATACAGAAATATCGAACTCTTTAGTCAGCAAATGCCAAGGCACGGAAATATACGAACTGAATGCGTCACCCATAATAAGGTCGTAATGTTTATTGGAACGTGCGAGAAATATCCGCGCATCATTTACCGATGTTTGTATCTTGGGGTCAATGGGGAAAAATTGTTGTGCGATGTGTGGCACCTCAGGGTCTACTTCGAGCACGTCTATCGAGGAAGATGAAAGTCGCGCGAGCTGGTTAGGAAAAGTGTACGCCCCTGCCCCTATAGTAAGCGTCGTACTTGTTGAGGTTAATCGGGCAGAAAGCAATCGTGCAACATCCGTATATATCGGCTCATCAATATTCGTGCGTGCGATACTATGTGTGTCGAGGTCTAAAAAAAGAAGCCTCGATGTTCCATATTGTGGCAAGAGCGACGTATCCGCAACTAACGCCGAATAATATGCAGTTTCTTTTGCAAAGAGTACATTCGACGCATAATGGGGCACTGCGATAGTATAGAGCGAGAGCAGGAATAGGAGTGTTATCATAGTGCCGAGCATTTTTCCTTTTTGTGTTTTTCTCAAAATTCCTCCTCCGAGAAAAACAAGAAGCATAGCAAGAAAGACCAGCGTTTTCTTCGAGCCTACTTCGGGTATCAAGATGAAGCCTGTGGCAAACACCCCCAAGATGCTTCCGAGTGACCATACTGCTGAGAGTATTCCATAAGATTTGCCGATCGTGGCAAGCGTCGAGGTTGAAAGTCTAACGATCATTGGCTGTATCATTCCCAAGACGAAAGAGGGGGGGAAGAAGAGAAGCATTGCAATCCACGTAGCAAGTACAGGAATAGGTAGCGGTACCGTCACCAGCAGAAAGGCTCCGGAACTAAGGAGAAAGAGCAGAGCGATACTCACGCCTGCGACAAAAAAAACATAGCCCAGAGTTCTTAGGTGAGGCCATCGATCAATGACTCGCCCCCCTGCATAGGCTCCAAAAGACAAGCCCATGAGCACAACCCCGATTACTGCAGTCCACGTATAGAGTGAGGTACCCATGAGCGGGGCCATGATCCGAGATGCAGTGAGTTCGAGCACCATCAAGAGAAATCCGGCAATGAAAGACAGTGTCCATGCGAGGTATTTGGGCATATCCATATTCTACAGCATATAGGGAAAAGACAAACTTCAACAGTGGGCACCATGAGATTGCTTTTTATATCAAAAATGCAATTCTTATAACATGTCACGTATTCATGCAAAGAAGTCGCTCGGTCAACATTTTTTACGCTCAAAAACCGCCGTTCGTCAGATTATCGAAGCAGCGCAATTGAGAGAAGGTGAACTAGTGCTTGAAATAGGCCCAGGTGAGGGTGTGCTTACCGATGCTCTCCTTGCTACGGGTGCGCAGGTTGTAGCCGTCGAAACAGATGAGCGTTGCATAGCAAAACTCCAAGAACGTTTTAGTCAGGAAATAGAGAGCGGCGCTCTTAAAGTTATATTTGGAGATATACGCCACGAAGCAATCCAAAAAGACTTATTCAGCAAAAAATTCTTAGGCATTAGTACATACAAACTCGTAGCAAATATTCCGTACTACATCACCGGCATGCTCTTTCGTTTATTTTTGGAGCAGTTACGCAAACCACGGTTAATAGTTTTTCTTGTCCAGAAGGAAGTAGCAGAGGCTATCATCGCACGTGACCACAAAGAGGGCATTCTCTCCTTGTCGGTAAAGATCTACGGCGTGCCCAAATATATCGCCAAGGTGAAGTGTGAAGCCTTCGCCCCACCACCAAAGGTAGACTCTGCCATAATTTCAATATCCGATATTTCATCGCAGCGTCTCCTTGGTATGAGTGACGAAACATACTTTCGCATCATTAAGGCGGGACTTAGTGCCAAGAGAAAGATGCTAATGGGAAATCTTGCCCGAGGATTAGATATTCCCAAAGGCATATTGAATGAGATATTTACCGAACTTCATATACCTGCGAGTATTCGTGGTGAGGATGTTTCAGCTGAAATATGGCTACTCCTTGCAAGGCGAATAAAGTCAGAGTTATAAAAGCACCAAGTTGTGCTTTTTGTTTATTTACTTAGTCTAGCGAGGAAGAAGACCGAATGTCTTCATTTGGCCTTCGACGGAGCGACCTAAAATTTCATCGAGCGACCCAATTCTTCTTAGTGGTAATTCACTTAGAAGAATGCGAGTGCCTACGGCTCTCGAGTACTGAAATTTGGAAGTGCCCTGAATGCGTATTCATTGGCCGATGACGAAGCGAAGGTTGAATGCCGCATCGCTCGTGGCGCGATAGAGCGAGTCTTCGAGCGCATTCAATGCCCCGCCCTATTGCCGCGAGGTCCTTTACAATGATGTCCCGACCATATACATTATTCCGTCTGTAGTATAAGTACTGCAGCCTTTTCCAACATAATACATGCATGATCCGCCCGCATTCCAAAGTCCAAGTGTCCATACTCCAGGACGATAGATCTGTCCGAAAGGGTAGAGTATGGTTGCCCCTGGTTGGTATATAATTCTGAGCGGCGAAGGATTCGAGCTTCCAATCGTCAGATCATTGATGGTCACAGCTATATTTGAGCTACAGGTACAGTAAAACACAGATGACGACATACCCCCAAACGGATTTCCGAATCCTGCCTGCGCCTGACGTTTTGCGCTAACAACAAAAGCTACGTTGACCACAAGCAGAAACACGAGTACCGCGTTTATGATACGCATTACGCCAGTTATTCGTTTTGTCGGTATAGGTTTCATAGATATTATTATTTTTAATAAGATTAAAATTTTAATGTAAATACTTGCGAGTTAGAGACGCCGTTCGGATTGATCACATAAAACCAGAGCGGGGTACTTACATCTACTCCTGCCACATCTTGTCCGGGGCTTACCCCAGGCACATCGATCTCCGCCTTAAAGGTGAGAGTTGTTCCATCGGTGGAGGTGATGCCTTTGATAATCTTCGAGCTGAGATATATCTCATTCCAATCCTTTGAGAATCCCTTTCCTGTAAGTGTGATGCTGGTGTAAGTCGGCCCGGAAGTTGGAGTGAAGCTAGTAACTTGTGGGTCAACGGAATTAATCTCGGTTATAACAACAAAACTTTTGTTGCTCTGTCCTTTCGCATTTGTGAACCATAGGTCGAATTTCCCCTTCGCTCCATCTTGGGGAATGGTGACATCGAGAGTTCCCATTGTCGAAGGTGAGAGCCCCGTCCAAGTGAGCGTACCAAGCGTAACGGTATTATTTGTTTCAGTGAATCCGCCGCCATAGATACTCATTTTTGCTCCTTGATGAAGCGAATAGCTCGACGGATAGATGATGTAGGGAGTCTTGCCGCTCATGCTTGAGCTCGATGTACTTCCACTTATGTCCGATACGGGAATTTGCATGCTTGTTGTTGCATTTGTAGTGGGCTCAGAAGCGATAGTGGGCGTTGAAGTTGGAGTTATGTTCACAGGTAACTTTGTACGAGCGAGGGCGGCAATACAAAGTCCGTGAAGTTTTGTGCGTGAATAACTACCAACAAATCCATTTCCGCTTACGAGGCCGACGGGAGTGAGTACATCATTTTTGTAAAGTTCCTGAAATTTAATTACAGCAATTTTTGTTTTTGTTCCAAAATACAAGGTCTCATTACCGGGAGATCCAGCTCCGTCGATTGCAATCTTCGTAACCATATTCTTATTAAGCAGAAGCTGGAGCACGAGGACATCCGCTCCGCTCATCCCTATTTTTTGATTTCGTGATAGTTTTTCGCAGTCAGAAATAGAAAATGCGCTCGCCGTTGTTCCAAGCATGACAAACAATAAGGCAAATAATACCGACAGTGCGATGAAAAACTTCAGTCTGACATGTGAGCGTATGTGCATGCGAGAAAATTATCGATAGTTACATAAATTATATCAACAATCTTGCTTAAAACAAATAAATTTGGGCTAAATTGTCATTTTTTCAATATTTCAGTGGCAAAATAAGAATTTCTGCATAAAATTCATGAATATTCACTGCTTCTCCACAGTTTATTCACTTTTCACTAGCAAAAAAATTGACTTTG
>JAYTUL010000030.1:0-8771 GCA_043744555.1 bacterium
AGCGCAGGAAAAGGGTCTTGACCTTATCGAGATCTCCCCCAACGCCGAGCCCCCTGTTGCAAAAATCATGGACTATGGTAGATTCCAGTACATTGCGCAAAAGAAAGACCGAGACGCCCGCGCAAAAGCACACGTCACAGAGACCAAGACAATTCAGATCAAGATCGGTACATCCGAGCGCGATCTCGAATTAAAGGCCAAAAAGAGCTCAGAGTGGCTCAAAGAAGGCCACCGCGTGAAACTCGATCTTTTTCTTCCCGGACGAACGAAGTACATGGAGCCTAAGTTCCTTGAAGAGCGACTAGATCGCATATTACGTCTCGTTTCTGAAGAATATCGCGTTTCTGAGACTCCCAAGAAAAGTCCCAAAGGACTGACGGTTGTCATCGAAAAGGCAGTCGGTAAGAGCACCGTAGTCCCAGGCTCTAAGACCGTAGAAGTATCCAAAATACCATCCGAACCAAAATAATATGAAAACAAACAAATCATACGCAAAGCGCGTAAAGGTCACTAAGTCAGGCAAGGTGCTTGTCCGCAAAGCAGGTATCAACCATTTCAATGCAAAGATGAGCCGCTCGACCCAACTCAACAACAAGAGCAGCCGCGTCCTCGCCATGTCCGCAAAGGCAAAGAATCGTTTTTTGATGAATATCGGCTAAATGTAAGTAATATAAATATATGTCCAGAGTAAAACGAGGAGTCACCTCCAACAAACATCGCAAGAAGATACTGAAGGCAGCTAAAGGTTTTCGCCATGGCCGCTCGACAAAGGAGATCGAAGCCAAGGTCGCACTTCGCAAGGCAGGCGCATACCAGTTCGCACATCGCAAGGACAAGAAAAACGATTTCCGCCGCATGTGGCAGGTAAAGATAAACGCCGCGCTTCGCCCTCTTGGATTCACCTACTCCAAATTCATGGGCACTCAGCTCAAGAAGAAGATCATCCTTGATCGCAAGATCCTCGCCACCCTCGCTGAATTCAATCCAGAGACATTTGAACGAGTCGCAAAGGAAGTCATGGTCGTCAAGTAGATTCAAAAAAACCGCTCTATATCTAAATAGGGCGGTTTTTTTATTAAGCTTTTGTATTGAGCTAAGAAGTTGTGGATTGAACTGTCAGTCTTCAAGCACGACTGATTCTCTATTTAGCTTAAAAAAATCCTCAATGGCGACGTCTTTTGTGCCGCTCCCATCTCTTTTGGCAACAATCACGTTTCTTCCATTATTAGAGAAATATATCCAGTCATTCTCAAAAGTATCATCACCACGAGCTACCACCACCTGCGTGCCGAATCGGAAAAGGGATATTAATTTCTCCACTTCTGGGGTAAGTTCGTCTACTTTTCGTTCGATGTTGGTTTCTATATATCTTTCGTTCATTTGGAAGCAGTGTGAGGTTCTTATAACCTTACACTAACACAGGCTTTTGTCCTGACAAGCTCTGAGCCACAAAAACTGTGTATTATAAAATTATATGCATTTTTTAGCGATAGAATTAGCTTAATTGCACCAGTCAATACTTCTCCGTCCTTGTTTCTCTAGATACTCATTCGCCTTTTTAAAATGACCATTACCCAAAAATCCTTTGTATGAAGATAAGGGTGATGGGTGTGCTGACTCAAGTATTAAATGCTTTGATGCATCTATGAGTGTATTCTTTTGCCTTGCAGAATTACCCCACAGCAAAAATACGATGTGTTGCTCCTTGTCGCTAAGCAAGCGGATGACCGTATCAGTGAATTCATGCCACCCGAAAGCCACATGCGAATTGGCTTTTCCCGCCTCGACGGTGAGGGTTGCATTCAATAGCAGTACTCCCTGCTTGGCCCAACTACTTAGATCTGGGGTTTGGGGGCAACTACCGTATTCGCGTTCTATCTCTTTGAAAATATTCCGTAGTGAAGGCGGCACAGGATTCCCCTCGGGGCTTGAGAACGCAAGACCGTCTGCAACCCCCGGGGTGTGATAAGGATCTTGTCCAAGTATCACCACTCTCACCTCTTTGGGTGCGCACATATTTAATGCGCGAAATATATTTGCAGGATGAGGAAAAATATTTTTTGAAAAAAAGGGCTTTTGAGCTTTCTCCCATAACTCCACAAAATAAGATTTGGTAAACTCTTTAAATAACAACTCTCCCCATTCAGGTGAAATTTTAATCTCATTTTCTGACATATGCTTAAAATAATATCTCAAACGTGGGACAAGGTCGCATTTCTGTAAAATGGCATCCAAAAAAGAAAAAATCTATTAATGAGAATATAATCATTCCACCCACGACAGTTGCTGCTACAAGAAGAAATTTGATCGTAGGAAGAGAAACGATGTTTCTTGAGTCTTCGCGTTGTAGCTCATCAATCTCCTCATCAAGATTCTGATCTTGTCGGCGCATTAGCCAAAGTGCCAATGCGCCTTGAATACCGAACGCTAAAAAAATAACAACTCCCGCATCCAAATGAGATGGGGACTTTACCATCAACAGGTAAAAAGCAGTCATTAGTGCGGGGCCTGTTAACAGCAAGATAAAGAAATTTTTGACCGAGAGAACTTCAGGGCTATCCTTATCTTTCCCTTTGCCCTTTAGCCACATGAACATCACGACAGAAAAAAGAATCGCACCGTATATCAAAGTTCCGGGATCAACAGAAAGAATTGCGTGCTTAGGCTGGTGTTCATATTGTGCAAATGCGTTTTTCACACCGAGCGGCATGCTCTGCTGATTAATTTGTATCGAATCGGACATAGTTAGAACTCAAGCTCAATCACATCCCCCACCTTAGGCACACTTGCGTCGAGCCCTACGTAGTCGTGAATGCGCTGGGCCAAGAACATCGCGGCCTTTGGCTCGCCTATCGCTACGAACACTTTCTTTAATGACTCTGCGCCTTCACCCGCGAACTCGACAAGGTGATCCATGTCTTTGTGCCCTGAATAGCCGTGGAGTTCTGAGACCTTCGCATTGATGGTCACATCTTCACCATTCAAGCGGACAACTTTCTGTCCTTCAGAGATCCTACGGCCAGGAGTGCCGGCAGCCTGATAACCGACGAGTAATATGGCGTTGTTGGGGTCTGATGCGTAATGCTTCAGGTGGTGCACGATGCGACCCCCATTTGCCATACCAGAGCCTGCCATGATGACCTTGGGGCCTTTTGTCTCCCATATCGCCATCGACTCTTGCTTAGTCTCGGTCATATACAGATTCTTGAATTTGAACACATCGTCGCCGCTCTTGATGATGTGCTGGGTCTCTTGGTTAAAGTATTTGTCGCTTCGGCGGTAGACTTCTGTCGCCTTGATTGCAAGTGGAGAATCAACATAAATCTTCACGTCAGGAAGTTTGTGGTGCTCAACCATCTCGTTTAACTCATACAAAAGTTCTTGAGTGCGCTCAATAGAGAAAGCCGGAATAACGAGCACACCGCCTTTGGCAATAGAATCGAGAATAGTTTGACGGAGCACCTCTTTGCGCTCATCGCGATTCTCGTGATTGCGGTCGCCGTAGACCGACTCCATAAGTAAATATGTCGCACCCTTTATCGAATCGGTATCACGGAGTAAGGGCGACGGAGAGTTGCCTAAGTCACCAGTGAAGACCATGGTGGTGCCATTGGCCGTAAGAAACATCATTGCCGAACCGAGCATGTGACCTGCATCTTTGAATTCGCACTTCACCCCAGGGATGATGTCGAAAGGTTCGTAGTATTCGTGCGTGCGCCACAGCTTCATGGTCTGCACAACATCGCTTTGCACATAGATAGGGTCGCGGCCGTCTCGGGTGGCTTCACGTTGTAATATATCTACCGTATCTGAGAGCATGATACTCGCGAGATCATGCGTCGGAGGAGTGGAGTAGATCTCACCTTTGAAGCCTTCGCGGACAAATTTAGGAATCCGGCCGATATGATCGATATGTGAGTGAGTGACCACGAGGATATCGATAGTTGAAGGGTCATAGGCGAACTTTTCGCGATTCCTATCATCAGCAAATTTATCGCCTTGATAGAGACCGCAGTCAATAACGACGCGCTTGCCTTCCCATTCGAACATGAAATTAGAGCCAGTAACTGCATCGACAGCACCATAAAATCCAATTTTTGCTTTTGTCATATTGATTTATTATACCCCTTTTTGATGAAAATTGCGGCAGCAAGCGAGGCACCAATTAGGTCGTCCACCAAGTCTTTGAGGGTATCGAGCAGGCCGTTGTCATTTAACTTCACAAAATGCTCGACGCTAAACTCGAAAACTTCCCAACATAGGCCAATGATCATGGTGGTGGCGAGCGCGAACGAGATAACAAATGCCACCGAGCGATCTTTGCGCTTGAAATAGGACATGTGGTAATAGATGACGAGACTCATAAGTGCCACCCATAGTCCGCCCATAATGTGCATGGGTATATCGAACCACCACAAGAGATAGTACAAGTGCGTTTGGTCAGCTATGGTATTTATTCCCCAGATGAAGAAAATTAAATAAACGAGTGCAAGTGTAAGACGTCGTGATCTCATGGTTAGTTACTAGCATCGTAGCAAAAAATGACCGCAAACTACAGCAAGCATCTGAAATTAGATACGATACGAAGCCTTGGACTCTGCTTGAGTACGTCTACCTAACCAAGCGAAAGCAAGGCAAGCAACCTAAATTTTAATGACCGAAGGGTGAGGTATGGGCAAGTGACCCAGAGCGCAAGACTCATTGAGGACTTTTGCAAAAAGGCCCAATGAGTGGACATATCCTGTAAGGAGATAAAATTGGAAGTGCACTGGAATTCCTATTCCGTGGGCCGACCTAAATTTTAATTGGCAGTAACTATTTGATACTTATGAAGGGTGTCCCTGCTCCTGTATACTGCGGTAGTTTGCCGTCCCATTTTTCAATAGCGCGGAGCTGTATGATCTGCGGATTAGTATTGATAGCGTTCGCCTCGATCTGCAGTGCCTTAGCCTTGCCTTCCGCCTGCGCGATCGCCTGCTGCGCCTCATACTTCACCTGATCGAGCTTGTTCTTTGCTGTGAGTGCGCTTTGCTCTGCGGTGACCTTCGCTTCGATCGCGTCATTAAAGGTTCGTGAGAAATCAAAGTTAATGATCGACACCTGTTCAACGGTGATACCGTTCTTGGAGAGCTTATCGGTGAGCAGCGTTTTGATCTGCTCGCGCACTTCTTCGCGATGCGTGATCAGTTCTTCTGCGGTGAACTTTGCCGTTGTTGCCTTCACTGCTTCTTGGATAGTAGGGTCTATGATACGAGCCTTGTAGTCGATACCGATGTTCTGATAGATAGAAATGACCCGTTCCGGCGCAACACTATAGTTGAGTGCGATACGTGAGGTAACCGTCTGCAGATCCTTTGATGCCGCCTGTGCGTCCGCCTCCTCTTTCTGCACCTTTATGTCGACAATGATCATTCGTTCGATGAACGGCATGACAAAATACAATCCTTCGCCATGAACATTACTCGTAACGGCATTAAATCTAAGTTTTACTCCGCGTTCTCCTGCACCGACCGTGCCAAGCGACGAAGCAAGGATGATAAGTAGGATGAATACAATAATGCTCCTAAATAGTTTCTTCAAACGACCGGAATTCTCCGGAGAAAGATCATATGTTGCCATAATTGTTAGTTAGAATATGTAGAGAAGCATATGGGGTTGGGGGAGGGAAGTCAAACGGGTAATCTGGTGCTTTTCAAAAGCTGCCATTTGCTTCAGCAAAAACTGGAATCGAAGTCATGAATCACTAAGCATCTTGCTTCGCAGTGCTCGCAATCTGCTAAGTGTTCTCGACCCCGCCTCGCAGTTTCGTGTGCTCACGAAACATAGCTCCGGCCGGTTCGATTCCCCCGCAATCTACGCTTGCTCCACTTCCACAAACAAAAACGCCGCTCATGCGAGCGGTCGTTTTTGTAATTGTGGAGATCATTACGGGATATTAGAACCTCGCTGATTGAATCACGAGCACTACATTTCCTGCATGTAGTAGATGAATGGGGTCCAGTACAGACCGAGGAAGATAACCACTTCAGTTCCAGTAATTGAAAAACATACCACCTTAGAACCCGTGTTTCGCAAACGTTCACAACGTTAATAATGTTAAGTGTAGCATGTGTACATTGTGATCAATTTACTGGGTACTAGGTAGTAAATCACAACCTATCTCTAAACTGGTATAGTTTTATAGAAGACTATAATACCTAAAGTAACCTAATATGTCACAGCATCTCAAAGAAATTATCAAGAGATTAAAAATCTTAGCAGACCACCAGACTACTGAGATACATAAAGACTGGGTGCAGGTAATTCTGTCTCAGTTTCGTCAACATTTGGAAGCAATGGAGACAAAAAACGAGTATCCAATATTAATGTTCCATTGTAATTGGAACCTGCACAAAGAACTCAACAAAGGAGTTGTTCAAGACTTTTTAGAAGAGATTAGTGTTGTGATAGTGGATGAATCAACAGGACACCCCGCTGATCGCATATCGGAGATATTATCTTTGTCCAAGTTGCGACTTGAGATAAATAAAGTACTGGAAGCTGATGCCGGTATTAAATCAGGTGTGTTTGATTCAAATAAGAATTGGATAGCATTTACGGAACTGATGTTTCCGTTCATTTTGAATAAACCACTGACGAATACCAGACAACCGAAGACACCTCATTGGGTGGAATCTCTGGAGCTTTATGATAATGATGGAAAGCTTTTTTGGAAAATAAAAACACTTCCTGGAGGATCCATATTTACTGGACCTCTTTTGCGAACTCAAGAAGAATAGCTTCTGCACATCAAGTAAGAATTCCCTAACAGTTTGACTGGCCCATAATTTCTTGCGTAAATTATAATTAGCAAAATTAGCCCTTCTTAAAAACTTCAATATGCACACCGCAGTCGCAGTTATTTTTTGCTAGAAACACCTTTGTCCCGTCTGGTAGCTCACCTTTCTTTGTAATTTCTACTCGAGTTAAATCAAGGGGATCAAATATTGCGTCTCCCGACGGATCCTCCTTGTTTATGTAACCCAAATGGACAATACGGAAATCTTCATCGCGCCTAACGACGAATGGTGTAGGAGAATCCTGTCTCGAGTGTATGGGGAATACAGTTTTATTCATGGTTAAGTTGCTGCTTACTATAAGTGTTGTTTACGGGTATGATTTTGGAATGACGTTAATTATGGGTTTCAATCTCACTGATAGGCTTATATTAGCTGGGGATACAAAATTATCAAATAGTTCAACAAAAGAAACAGTTGGTTACTGTATAAAAGTGCTTCAGTTTCATGACAAAGAAGAGAAAAACTTCGTTAGCTGCGCTTTCGCTGGTAATAAAAACTTTGTTGTTTTTTTGGCGGAGAAAATAAGAAATGGTCTGGAATCGGGCGCTCTCGATTCAGACATCAATTGGCTTGTTGAGAATATTGATATTTTTTTCAAAAAAGTAGTTCCTGAATTTAATGGTGGAGAAAAAGCTAAGAATACCTTTTTGATTTTTGGAGGAGTTTCCAAGAATCCAGCGATATTAAAGCCTTTTGACCAAGAAATGTTTTCAGAAATATTCGGTCCCGGAGGCGGTAGAGTTGATGACGAGAACTTACTCTTTGCGATGCAAACAGGATTTGTTGCTCTACCAACACGTGAACAAAAAATATTTTCTTATGTAATAAATCCATCACAAAATATTTTTGGAGTAAGAAAGGTCGGGGGAGTATATTCATTTTTATTTGCTGGTTCAACAATCATTGAGGAGGATGTTCAAAAGGAAATTAGAAGGATTTTTTTAGACAAAAGGAGTATTGAAGCTGAGGCAAAAGATGTTATTAATTTACTGAGATCTAAATACTCAGAAACAATAGGGGGAGCAATAACAATAGGAGTTATCGACAGCAAGGGCATTCTTCGATACCTTGGATATGAGCTAAATAGATCTGGTGAGACACATGAAACAAATTGGTACATTAAATTTGGTGACAAGATTATTGGCACGGGGCCAAACGGCGAAGAATACGACCTAGTTCGTGGATTCTTTGAAGATTCTCCAACACTATTGTCGCTAAATTTAGAGCTTTAAATATCAAGTGGAAAATGGCAAAATGGATGCTGATCTAAATATATTAATTGTCGACATCAACGCCAGACAAGTGGGCGGAATCGAAGTCACAGATAATTTTCTCGCCGTCGTACCACTACGAGTACTTCCAATTTCATCTTCCTTCGGTTGTGAAATTTAGGTCGCTCGCAAATTTCCGCGACCTTAGCGCAAAATGGAGAATCGGTCACAAGTCACTAAGTTTTCTGAGGTTGCATGCACCACAGAAAACGTAAGTGCTCGCGACCCCGACTCGGCCACGCCCTCCGCAGACGGAGGACGGCTTTGCGGCCTCCGTCTTTCGATTCCCCCCACTTCCTACAAAACGCAAACCACCCGACTCTGTAAGAGTCGGGTGGGCGTTATTGTGGAGGTGGGGAGAATCGAACTCCCGTCCGAGAGTGGAATGTTGTATGTATCTACAGCGCGTAGTCTGCTTTATGCTGCCCGAAGGCAATTCGGTGCATATGATGTGAAGCCGACAAAACTCACATGCTCCTAGTCTTTGATTTTCGTGATCGTAGTCAGACACTATGATCCTTATCCTGATAATATGACATGTCCGATCCGCCCATCAGGAGTCATCGGGGGACACGTCGTTACTTAAGCGTAAGCGAATGCGAAGCTGTTTGCTCCAAAGTATGGAGAAGCAACTCCTGTGCTTTTTTTGGCACTTTCAGTT
>JAYTUL010000031.1:0-30746 GCA_043744555.1 bacterium
GTCGATTCTTATCTGCTTCACAAATTCAGGGACGTGTGAGACTAGGATCATTGCGCCTTCGTATTTGTCGAGTGCTTTTGCAATTACGGGAAGGTGGCGAAAATTGATGTGATTGGTCGGCTCATCAAGGATGAGGAGCCCTGGGCACTCAAGCACGAGGCGGGCGAATGCGACGAGACCCTTTTGACCCTCAGAAAGACTGCCTATCTTTGTGTAGATAAGTTCGCGCGTAATAAGGAAGCCGGCGGCGGTCGCACGCAACTGCTCTTCGTTAACTTTTTTCATTACAGAAGCAAGCGACTGATAGACAGTATCTTCGAAGTTAAGGGTTGAAAAATCTTGGCGGTAGTAACCGACGCGCACCCCTTCTGATATTTTGGCTCCCTTCGCTGTGCCCTTAGCCAAGGACTCCAAGAGCGTTGATTTGCCTATGCCGTTTGGGCCCTGAAGCAAGAGATGTTGTTTCTTGCGGAGCGTAATATGCATCTTTTTTTCTTTGGGCTTGTGATCTTTGATGATGGTGAGCGACTCGATGGTGAGCGCATCACCGATGAAATCGACGTCCGCAGGGATGATGAATGGCCGTATCGTCTTATCTTCTTTGCGCACATCAACCATCTCTTCTTCCATATCTGCTGCCTTCTCGCGCATGCGCTTGGCTAGTGCGCGCATATTACCTCCTTTATGAGAGAACACATTTGCCTGATCTTTGTTGGCTTGTATTTCTTTTGCGAGCTGCGCGTTCTTGCGGTTCTCTTTCTCAATACGTATAGAAATATCCTTGACTACGTCTTTGTAGTTGCCCACGTACTGCTCGATCTTGCGGGTGAAGAGGTCGAGATAAAACACGCCTTGGGTGAATTCATTCAAAAATTCTGCATCATGGGAGATAACAATGACCGTCTTGGGATAGTCTTTAATGAACTGCGTCAGATGTGCGATTCCTGCCTTGTCGAGATTGTTTGTCGGCTCATCCAAAAGAAGGAGATCGGGATCTTGGATCAAGGCCGACGCAAGCAAAAGTCTTGCCTGCTGCCCGCCTGAGAAGGAGCGGACAATGCGGTCGTGTGGAGCGTGAAGGTTGACTACCTCAAGTACGGCATCTATCTTTGGGTCGATATCGTAGACCTTTTTACTGAAACATTTTTCAAAAAATTCCCGAACAGTGAGGTCGAGCTCAGAATGAGGGATGACCTGCCGCCCAATAGCCACAGTGAGGCCGTGTCCAATATGGATAACGCCTGCATCTGGCATAGCTACCTTTGTGATCAGGCTAAAGATCGTGCTTTTGCCGGCGCCATTCTGTCCCATCAGGGTGAATTTCGTCCCCTTACGAATAGAAAAAGACACCTCATCTAAGATGGGTTTGTTGTGGCCGTGCTCAAACGATACTTCGTCGAAGCGTAAGATGACTTCATCACGCGACATAGTGTCGCCATAGGTTACCCTATAATGAGCAAAATTGAAAGCAGGGAGCCATATTTGCGGACTCAGCGCTTCACGTCAAAACACTGATCTGCACCTGCGACATTTGCTGCGCAATCGGGGTATGCTCCATAAAATGTGCCGATGCTTTGATCTGCATCATTAGTGAGTACGATATTGTCTCTACGTTCAAGCGTAATACCGAGTTCATAGTTCGAACAGGGGGTACCCGCTGGAGCTACTACATCACACTCTGTAGCGGTGCCGGCATTATCGTAGACTCCGTGATAGATATAATTGGTATCAGTACCTGGAGGCGGTGTCGGGGTTTTTGGTAACAATCCGATGGCAGTTACTGCTTGGACTCCCGCATCTACTCCGCTATAGCCCGTCGGTGTCGTTGATGGGTAGGATTGATTGATATCATAGTAATAATCGAGTGCCTTCTGTATTTGCGTAACCTCAGCAATGCGTTTTGCATCGCGTGACTTTTGTCGTGCCGTTGAAAGCGAGGCGAGTACGACTGCAGAAAGGATACCGATGATCGCTATTACCACAAGCAGTTCAATGAGCGTGAATCCTCTCTTTGTGTAGATGAATTTCATATAAAAATGCCAAAACGCAACGTTTAATTTAAGCCTATTCATTGTAGCCTATTAAATGAGACTCATTTGCCGCTACTGTGGACAACACAACACTAAACTTTTTTACCTAAACTTGTGCAATAATAGGCTCATGCGTTATCGCTTTTATACAACATCATCGCGGGCGTGGGGGGCAATGCTCTCTGCTATATCGACTGCGAAAACAAGTATATACCTTGAGATGTATATCTTTGAGAATGACACGTTGGGATATGATTTCCTGAGCGAATTAACAAACAAGGCCAAAGCAGGTGTACGAGTTGTCGTCATCTTAGATGCGATAGGGAGTTTCGGACTTGCCACCGCTGAGATAGAGCGCCTGCGCGCTGCAGGAGCAGAAGTGCTTTTTTTTAGTTACTGGTTCAAACGCATGCATCGCAAGATACTCATCGTTGATGAATATACGATATTTCTCGGCGGAGTGAACATTTCCGGAAAGCATGCACCGTGGAAAGACCTGCAGATACGGCTCTCCGGCAAAAATGTCTCACGGTTCGCGCTCCGTACCTTTGCGCGCCTATACCGCGACTGCGGCGGCAAAGAACAAATATTGCGAGAAAGAATAGTTCCGGCGTTACTTAAGCAGACAAGACTATGGTTCATCGAACACGGCGTCGCAGGCAAACGACTGACGCTCAAAAAATACTATAAAGAGCACATTGATGCTTCGCTTCATTCAATCGTGCTCGTCACCCCCTATTTCATACCTCATCGCTGGTTCATCGCACATATCCACCAAGCGATAATGCGCGGAATACATGTCGAGATAATCATTCCTCGACACACGGACCATACGCTTATCGATCGATTGAATATGCACTACCTTAAACTGTTTTCCGAACTCGGTGCGGCTTGCTATCTCGCCCCCGAAATGAATCATGCCAAAGCGATGCTCATCGACAGTAGAGTTGGTACGGTCGGGTCGCACAATCTCGACGCGCTCTCGTTTGACTGGAATGCCGAGGCGAGCATCTTCTTTGATGACCCGCACATGGTGGCAGACCTTGAAAAGATCATCCTCGATTGGAAATTGGGCGCACTCGCATTAAAGACTAAGCACTACCCTACGCATTGGTACGATATATTGCTTGGATATATGCTTTCTTACTTCCAATCAGTACTGTAGGAAATAGAAAATGCCCCAGATGAGGCATTTTCTATCCATTCGAATATTAGGCTTAATGGTAAAAAGTGTTGCTATTCTCTCTTCATCAGTAACGACTTCACAAGTTTAAGCTTTCGTTTGTGTGTGAGTCCTGCATGCGCCGCGATCGCCGTTTTCACTTTGCCAAATGAACCATCAAGTGAGTTAGTGGTGTTCGGAATATTGAGCTCTGGATAGTCGAGAAATGTGAATAAGTATGGGAGATGGCTCCTCAGGCTTTCGCGTGCACCACGAAGTCTTTTGTGCGTGTAATGCCAGTGCTTCCCGTTAGGATCACGAGTGCGCTCCTTGAGAAACTCATCCCATTTCACTTGCCACTCATTGAAGTGACGAGTGAACGTTTCTTTGTCCGTACGTGCGAGTGTCTTTGCAAGAGCAAGTATCTCTATTCCCGCTTCAAGTATGGGATTCAGTGTTGTATATCGAATAATAATCTGTAGCTGATGAAAGTGACACATTTGTACGGGAAGGTCAGAAAACAGCCATGGGACTGCGATTCTCCCATCTCCCACGAATGCGGTGAGGGTGAAGCCTGCTTCCTCAAGCTCCCACTTTGCCATCTGATAGGCACTCGTTGTCTCCGAGAGGATTTCCTTCATGTACACATGCTCGTGCTCGTTTGGATCTCGAATGACGAGCATCCACGTGAGACCAATCTTTGTGGCATCACCGATTGCGACCATATGTCGTGGTGTCGGTTTGTGCTCAGGGAGTTCGTATTCATCCAGCCGCGTACGAATCCACTTCTCACTCATGCCATAGCGCCTCACCAGTGCTTTTGTGCTTGCGTGTTCATCGGCATACGCAAGCCAGAGTGTGGACGGAGAAGGCTTAGTATCGTGGACAAAAGTTATTCCACAATCTCGACAACGATACCGTTGCGTGAGGCCAACATGGCCGTTCTTTTTCGTTTTAAAACTTCCACATTTCGAACATTTTTTTAAATTTTGCCATATGATTTGATACTTTAGCTCTTAACAAAGCCTTAGCTTACCAAAAGAGCAACACTTTTTACCATTAAGCCCAGTTTGACTGGTGGTATGACTCTGGTGGTTGCTATGACGACTACGAGACGGGCCACGGCGACTTTATGGAAGATCTTGAAAGTCTTCCATCTCTCGTCCTTCGAGAGGTGCTCACGATGAGACATGAAGGATAGGCTCAACCTCAGCGCTAGCTGACTGCGGTATAAAAGTGAACTAGCTGTGGTCATCTCGAGGACCTGCACAGCGTGTGACTGTCCATTAAAAAGACAGAGGCACGAGGTGAGACTCTGGTATACGGCATGGAAACCAGAGACAAACGCTTTTGTAGTGGATACGCGTGAACCACTCGCTAGCCAGAGCGTGATCTGTGCACAAGGCGAGTCGAGTCAATTTATTTCTTTGGCTCCTCGCCTTTTTCTTTTATATTTCAGATTGAAAAACGAGCCGATTTCTGTTATAATGTATACATGTCAACGCTTTCTAAGGTGAATTTATTTTGGGATATTGACCCCAAAACACTCGATATTCTCCAACATCGCCGATTCATTATCGTGCGAATTCTTGCGCGTGGCAATCTTGATGACTTTGCTTGGGCAAAGAAGACTTATTCGGAAGATGACATGAAAGATGCTCTGTGCAGTTCACGGTCACTCGATAATCGTTCACTCAATTTTTGGCTCCATTATTTTCACATAGCACCACAGGCATGCACCCAGAAATCCTCGAAACAAACACCAGGAGCGTTCTCAGTAAGGTAAGCGCGAGCGGGATCATTGATGGATTCTATTTGGTGGGTGGAACCGCATATGATTGGGTACAAAAAAATCGCACACGTTCACGTGTGCGATTTGCTAATCATTTTATCTTTCAATTAGAACGGAAGAGCAGCCTCGATCTTTTCCAAAGCATTTCGGGAGGGAGCTTATATCCGCAAGCGATGCGGACAAGTCCAGGGGTGAGCTCGGGCGGTGCGCGGTAGTTGATGAGGCCTTTCGCGACCTTATCATTCTGGGCGCAATGAACAGACGCGAGCGATGCACAAATATGGGCGTGTGCACTGCCAAGACTGACTGCCGAATAACCTCCGTGCTGTGCTTTAAATCTGAGTACGAATTCCATAGCGAGTTCGGGTGATTTTAAATCAGTGGCGATGACAGCTCCGTAACCAAGCATTGTCGTGCGAAGTATAGCGCGGATGGCACCCTTCTGTGCATATGAAGCAAGCGAAGGGTAACACACCCGTATGCCATTCTGTGAAAGTCCTTCCGCGACTTCCTGTGCAGCTTGTGAAGCTTCACGAACTCGAATACGTAGGTGCGGGAGACGCTTTGAGATCTCATGCGCGGAACCATGAAACATCACTGGACCATGTAGCGATAGATAAGAATGGAATTGCGCTATTTGCGGCTTGTTATCGGCAAAGGCATGTCCAAAGCAAAGTATGCCTCCAAGCAAATCGGACTGACCGCTGCCGAACTTGGTCAAACTATGCATGACAATATCTGCACCAAGTTGATGCGGGGACACCGCAAGTGGATGAAGGTGTTGTCCACCGCCATAAATACACCCGCTTCATGCGCAAGCGTGGCAAGGGTGAAGATGTCGCAAGCGACAATAGGCGGATTCGAGACCGACTCAGCGAAGAGAAGTTTTGTGCGCTTTTTCTTGAGTGCACGTTTCACCTCAGTGAGGTTCGTGACATCGACCCGTGTGACGCGAATATTGCGATACTCGAGCAAGGTGTCGAGGAACGATACCGTTCCTACGTACAAGCGACTTGAGGCAACCACATGATCACCATCGCGACACAACGTGTGAAACACAGAAGCTGTTCCTGCTTGACCACTCGCGAAGAGCATGGCGGTTCCGGCATCTTCGATAGCCACGAATTGGCGAGCAAGAAGGTGAAGTGACGGGTGACTGAATCTGCCATAGAGATGGAAGACTTCCCCGCGCTGACCTCTCAGCCCCGCAGCAATGTCGACTGGGTCGTGCGCGAAAGTGATGCTGTCTTCAAGCGCGGAACTACAACATGATGCAGATTGGGCGAGCGGATAGCAGCCAATTCAAGAATGGGATCATAATTACGCTAAGTCATATAACCTCTTGAAAATAACTTATGTTTACATTATAGCGAAATCTCGTGAAAGTAAAACTTGGGTAATGTGATGGTTTATAGAAGCCGGCAATACACACGTGTTAGGATTAATGGATATGAAGCCTTTACTAATTATTGAGGATGCTGACATTTTTTTAGATGCACAGCGTATTGTAGACTTTTCCGATTACGCGCTAAGGGTCGCGGTAAAAGTTGCAATCTTTGATGGGGAAAATAGGATCGCGCTTGTGGGTACAAAATATCGACTGCTTCCTGGTGGTGGGGTCGAGCAGGGAGAAACGTTAGTCGAAGCTGTCGCACGCGAGTCACTCGAGGAAGTAGGGTGCTCCCTTATTGAAATAAAAGCAGTGGCCACCACGCAGGAATTTCGTACAAAAATAATCCGCCAGCAAATCACACACTTCTTTACTGCAAAACTTGCGGGCGAAAAAGGAGCACCACAAACCACACAGGAAGATGAGCGGGGTATCCAAGTCGAGTGGTTCAATTTAGGGGATGCGATTTCGCTGCTCGAAAAACAATTAAATGAAATTCCATTTGAAAGTTACAATTCATGTTTCAACGTACGTACCCACCTGGCATTTCTTAAATACTTAAAGATAAATTAAGACCTTCAGATTTTGATGAAGTACGAGGCGTCAAAAAAAATATTCGTAAGACGTATGTTGCATACGTTGTCGAATTTTTTTTGAAGACAACGATGTAATTCGCAAAATCTGGAGGTCTAGCTTTGCAAAGCTGTAATGCCTGGGAGGGTTTCATTGGCGAGATAGTCAAGCATCGCGCCACCGCCTGTTGAAACAAAAGAGAATCGCTCTAACGCGCCCATCTCATGGATGAGGGCGACTGTATCTCCGCCGCCGATGATGGACATGGCATGCGATCCTGCAATCAAACCGAGGAGTTCACGTGATCCCTCAGTAAACCCTTCCTCATAAAATCCAAGTGGCCCATTCCAGACAATGAGCTTTGCAGCACCAATAACCGCCTCAAGCGACTTTATGGTGGCGCTACCGGCATCTACGATCATGTCGCCCGAAGTAAGTGTCTCGAGGGTTTTTGTGAGTGATCCGGCTGCATTCTTGGCAACAACGTCCCTAGGCAGTATAAGGTGAGGATCATTGAGATACGCCTCAAGGCCTGTAAGTTCATCCTTATCGTAAGTCGAGGTCCCGATCTCGACGCCTTTCACCTTCAAAAAATTATTGGCAATTGCGCCTCCGACAAATACATTGTCAGCAATAGTGAGAAATTTCTTGAGTAGTGGCATCTTGGTAGAGATCTTCGCACCACCCAGAATGAAAAGGAAGGGGTGTTCGGGGCTGAATGCGACGGCAAGCTTACTTACCTCTAGAGCAAGACGGATTCCCGCATAGTGTGGAAGGAGTGCAGGTACGCCGACAACTGATGCGTGTGCACGATGCGACACCGAAAATGCGTCGTTCACATACACGTCACCGAGACTTGCGAGATATTTTGCAAATTCAACATCGTTCTCCTCTTCACCCTTACTATGACGAAGATTTTCAAGTAGCACCACATCACCATTCTGAAGCTCATTCGTGATGCGTATATTTTCTGGGCTAAGTAAGTCATTAAGGAAAGTCACCGGAAAAAGCTTGTTCAAATACTCTGCAACAGGCGCAAGTGTGTCTTCGGGCTTGCCTTTGCCGATATGACTTGCGATAACGAGGCGCGCACCACTTGCACGCAAAAAATTTATTGTCGGGAGTGATTCACGGATACGGTAATCATCACGCACTTCTCTTCCCTCAAGTGGAACATTAAAATCAAGGCGCAAAAAAACCCTTTTGCCCAAAAAAGCATCGGGAGAGGCGGTTATAAGTGGAAGTGTATTCATGATTTCAGTTATTTAATGTGATCTGCGATGCGTATGATCTCGGCAAATTTTTCTGGATCAAGGCTAACTCTTCCCGCCAAGAGGCCGTCGGCTCCTCCTTGTAGCAAAAATCCTTCGGCGTTCCTGTCATCAACAGATCCTCCATAGAGGATTGGCACCTTGAATGCCGCAATTTTTCCAAACTGCTCAACAAGCTGACGCTTGATGAGAATACTCATTTCGTGAAAATCATTCGGGGTGGCGGAGCGCACTGCCTTAGCGCCTATTGCCCATATTGGTTCGTAGGCTATAACAAGCCGCTTGGATTCTTTCTTTGGAAATCCGATAAGTGACTGTCGCAACTGTTCTCGTACTTCATTGAAGTACGCGCCTGCATCATCGCGATTATGTTCGCCGACACACAATATAACCGTGAGCTTGTTGCGTATCGCTTGTGCTCCCTTAAGCGCGACCATTTGATTGGTCTCACCCATCGCCCTTCGTTCTGAATGACCAACAATCACGTGCGTCGTCCCGATAGAAGCAAGTGCGGCGGGTGAGGTCTCGCCCGTACGCGCACCCTCATCTTCCCAATATGCATTCTGAGCACCGATGGCGATGTTTTTTGCGCTTGAAAGTCCTTGAATGAGTGGGTAAACAAAAAGCATCGGTGGGCAGACGATAACCTTCGTGCGTTTCATTTTCGCCGCGACTTTTTTGTGGAGTGCAAAAATCTGCTTTGCTTCGACAAAGGTCTTGGGGTACATCTTCCAATTGCCAACGATAAGTTTCATTCTGTTATTATAGTCTATTACTGACAATAACAAAAAACTGTCGCCTCAAGCGCTCAGCAATTACCTACTGATAGGATAATTTAGTATTCATTCCAGCGATTAGCGTTCCATGCTCCGGTAACCGAACCCGTGCTGGGAATGAAAGAGATATTGAGCAATGCGGGGTCATATTTAATAGTTGCATTATTTTGTAGACTCAACTGATAGCCTATCACAGCCGTAACTGTGACATTATTATAAATTTGAATCTGCGAATCTGTTGTATAAAAGAGCCCACCAGTAAGGTTATTGTTTAGATCCATGGCACTGTTACTTGCAAGACATTGCCCAGGACCTGCACTTCCATAACACCCCTTGAGCGTTGAAAGTATCATCAAAAAGCTTCCTGCTGTACCTGAGCCCAAAACAACCGCATTATTCGCCACGGCAACATTTCCGTCAGCGATAACGATACAACTATTACCCAAATATGCGAATGCGCATTTAATTGTCTGACTATTTGCAAAACTAATATTTCCAGTTACATACAGGGTTCCAGTCACCGTCAGCGTTCCATCAACGGAAAGATTTCCGTTAATCTTTTTGGGTCCAATTGAAAGTGGGAAAATATTACATGCGGCATTACCTGCAATTCCGCAATTACCATTTATGACACCACCTGACAAAGCATCAGATTCCCACTGTGCGATCGTAGTGCTCGAAAGCGGGAGAGGGACATATGGAGGGGTGGGCGACCCCGGGTATGACGTACCGCCTACGGTGGAGCCGGAAATACTTTGGTAATATGCATCTTTTGTAATGGTAGAACCAGTGATCGTATCTGCTTTTGCATTCCCCTTAACAGTAACACTTGAAATCATACTCACTCCTCCTCCAAAGGTGGTCTTAAAGGTAAGGTCGCCAATTACGCTCGTCCATGCGCCTGCGGTCGTATAATCTTGTTTATACAAAGGAGTTCCCGTTGCGTAGGTATCAGAATTACTTCGGCACCAGTACCAATACTTTGAAACATTTTGAGACGAATGAAGCACAATCCAATATGTAGTGCCGGGGTTGAGTGTCGTAGGAGAAGTAAAGTCTACGTCTACCCAGCCGTATGTCGTATTCACGCTTGAGTATGCGAGGGGCTCCGTTACAAGTGCTGAAGTTGCGGGGCGACCGCTGACATCTGCGGTAATATCAACACTCGCACCCGTTGGATTGCCATTTCGTTTCAAATATAAAGAAACTTTCGATAACTGTGCACTGCTTGAAGTAGCAGACATTTGGAAACTCTGCGCATAATCAATATTGGGATTGGACTTACCCACCACCTCATCACTTTGGCATACAGTTGAACTGGCGATTTGGTCTCCCCTTAGCCCCGAAGAAGAAATTGCATTGCCTGTAATTGTTACACCAGCAGCCCCGACAATTTGTCCATCAGAATATATATCGCCCTTAGAAAGTCCGATTCCATCAATGGTCACATTATTACTCATCGTAACTCCGCCTTCGCCTACTTGAGCTCCATATGGAAACGACACACTCTTATTCTTGGATATCGAAAGATAGACCTTGCGTATCTCGTTATTTGCATTGCCAGTTGAATAAATGTCTACTTGGGTTGCCGATATATTGACGATGTTCACCGTGGCGGAAGCGCCGTTTAAGCTGATCGTCTCTGATGCAGGAACCAGTTTTGAGTTTATTTCCCTATAAAAGATATCTTCGACACCGGCTTCAGCTGCAACATAAGCGAACTTCGAAGTCGCGAGCGTGCGATACGTACGCAGCTCGGTTACTGCTCCGATCGTGGCAGACTGTATGATTGAAAGCGAAATAACGATAAAGAAAAATATAACAATAATGAGTGCGGCCCCTTTTTCTTTATTTTTAAAGTTTATATTTTTCATACTTTAATAGGTGCCTCGCAATTCAATGGTGTCATAAAAATGATCAATATCACTTACCACGCCGCGCGATGAAGAAAGATGAAGGTTGATCTTTACGCCAATCGTTGAGCCTGTGTTGATGTAGTAGAAAACAAGCGCATTGACGGTAGTTTTTGAAGACATGAGGGAGCCTTTGTCGACACCGTTCTCTTTTACGTGAAGCGACGATCCGGTGACATAATACTCAACCGTCATAAGCGTACCCGAAGCGCTCACCGTCGAAAGTGTGAGCCTGCCAGGACTTGAGCCAAACGTACTATTCACAAGATCCACTGCTGTGGCGCTTTTTATATCGCGCGTGAGCCGCTCCATGACTTTCACTGATGAGTCGTTAATATCGCGCGAGATACGCAAGTCATTGAAAGCTTTAATGGTTTGAAAAAGTGTGCTCATCGACATGACAGAAATCATGGTAAATAACCCCACATAAAGGAGCACTTCGATAAGCGAGAATCCTTTTTTCTGGCTTTTGTGTTTCAAAAAGACCATATCAGTTGTTAAATAAATTCGTAATATAGGTCTCCGCAGTATCAGTCGCTACGCTCTTTGTACCTTTGTGTGACCATGCAACATAAACGGTAAGCTTCTTTGTCCCAGGGTCATATGTGCCAATGTTGGCAACATTATCAGAGGCATCACGCTTCACATCAGTAAGCTGGAATGAGCGCATGAAAGTGTTCTCAATAAGATTAGAGGATGTCGTGGCAGTCCACTGTGTCCCACTCCAATAAAGATAATATGATGTCGTTGTTGAAAGTGTGGCGATCTTTGTGCTCCAGCTTAGATCCCGTAACATCTTAACTGACTCCAGCCCTTCTTCGAGCAAGAAACCAGATTGGATGTGCCTTGTTGTGTCGTTACTTACATCAAGCACTTTTTTGTAGTAGGAGGTGATGGAAACCAGGGAGACGGTGAGCATGCCTATGCCAAGCACAATCTCAATGAGGCTGAATCCCCTTTGTAAAAATATTTTTTTTCTTGGAACGCTCTTGTTCATAACTATGCTTATTGTACCTTAAATCAGGGTGACTACAGAGAGGTTGCGCCTGTTTGATTGATGGTGACGGTCGACTTCACTGTCGGTGTTGAAATGACGCGCACATCAAAGGAACCGAAGTTGTTGGTTGCACCAGTAAGACGTTTGTAAAAAATGGTCGTGCCTCCGCCACTTAAGCTTATATTCGCAATCTCTATTGGAGCTGGGAGAATATAGTGCGTATTACCAAGATCACTGTCTCCCGGATATGGTGAACCTTTAAAATAAATGACTTCCCTTGGTTTAAGGTTGATACCATAGATGTCGTCGTTCTTCGAAGAGATGGTATCGAGGTGAGCTGCTGAGAATGCCGCAAGTACGACCTCCACAGAAGAATCGAGGGTCTGCCGTGCGCGAAATTGGCTGAACGAGGCGAGTATGACCGAGCTAATCAGCCCCATAACTGAAAGCGCAATTAACAGCTCAATAAGCGTCACTCCTCTTTTGTAATTTTTTTTCACTAAATAGTTTTCCATTTTGATTCAGGGTCTTTTGAGGTTATTTTTTGGATGCAATGCGAAGTAATTTTTTGAGGAGTGTCGCAGCAGCTGTACTCTGGTACTGTCGCGCGACCTCAGAAAAAAAAGACGAGCAGGGCGCCGAAAAAGAAACTCAAATATTCTGCATGAGGGAATACATTGGGGTAATCATCGCCACTGCAAAAATACCAACGAACACCGCAATGATGGCCATAAGTAGTGGCTCGATAAGCTTCGACATATCCTCGGTAGCCTGACTGACCTCCTCTTCATAAAAGACCGCGATCTTAAGCAACATTCCTGATAGCTGTCCTGTTTCCTCCCCCACCTCCATCATATCCCCCACCATGACCGGATATATCTCAGGGTGATCAACGAACACCTTGGACAAGGGCACGCCTTTCTGCACATCCACCTTTGCTTGCTCGAGCGTCTCTTTATAGAAGACATTAGTAACCACATCCTTAGTGATATCTATAGCGTGGACGATGTCGACACCGGCGGAGATAAGCGAGGACAGGGTACGCGTGGCAAGTGCCGCATTGAATTCCTTAGCGAGTTTCCCGAATACGGGTGCGCGAAGTATCGCCCATGCGAGGGAGCGCGAACCAAAAGGCGTGCTCTTGTACCACCAGAAAAGTCCCCCCGCTATTATGACAAAGAGTGCGGCAAGAAGACTGTCGTTTTGGAGAAAATCACTGATGTTTATCACCACCTGAGTGAGTGGAGGCAGCTTGGCACCAACGTCCCTAAATGATGCGGCGAGTCCTGGAACCACATAGAGCATCATAAGGACTCCGACCACACACATGACGATAAGCACCATGGCGGGATACATCATCGCGCCTTTAACTTTTTTCTTTATGGTGTAGGTTTTTTCCATTTGTCCGCCGACGACATTGAGCGCCTCCACAAGCCCTCCCGACTCTTCTCCTGCGCGCACCATGGAGATGAATACGGGCTCAAAGACCTTGGGGAATTTGGCCATCGAGTCCGAGAGTGACGTGCCTTTATTGATATCGTCGATGAGCGAGCGGAGGACTTCGCGAAACTTCGGATTCTGCGTCTGCTTGAGGAATATCTGGAGTGCACGCGAAAGCGGAAGTCCTGCTTGGATCATGGTCGCAAGATTGCGTGCGAATACTATTTTCTCGCGCAGCTGAACTCGGGAGAGATACGCGTTGATCTTGTCCATATTGAACGATCCTGAGGTGATCTCAGTGGCGGTAAGGAGGAGCTTGCCTTCAGATTTAATGTTCTTAGCGAGTTCAAACTTATCGCTTGCTTCAGCGATTCCTTCCATCTCCGCGCCTGTTGCCATCAACTGCGCTTTATATGTGTATTTGGGCATACCTATATTCTATTATATAGAGGGAATTACGATTTGTCTTTTCAACATGTGGGTATTCCAAGAGTAATAATCCAATAGATGATTCATTATTCGTTTTTTCGAGATAATACCCAAAATCGCTGGCCTATTTTGACCATTCCAGTTTGTGGTTAAGGCGCTAAACTGCTAATTTCTGCGTCTACAAGAATTTGATTATTACCCCTTTCGTCTTGAAATAACCTTTAGTGTTTATTAAATTTTACTATTACTTCTTACCACTAATTCAGACCCAATATATAAGCCTTCGACAAAACCCATGAGACTTTCTAACATTGATAGCGCTGTGTCAAAATTGAAATCATTCTTACTTTCATTTACGTAAAAAATAATTTCGTCTAGCTTTCGAAGAAGAGTATGACCAGTATAATCTTGAGGATACTTTTCTATAAATTCTTTTGACATTTCTCGAACATCTTTGAAACAAAGAATTTCTTTTTTAAGCCTTTCTTTATCGTGGAGATTTTTTAGATAATCTCTTTTTCCTTCATCCAACGAAAAACGAATTTTCAAATCCGAAGTGGGGAAAAAGGAACGCAATATACTACTCCCATCAGTACTAGCTGCGGTCGATTTTATTTTATTCTCAAATTTGTTAATAAATGAAATCAGATCGACTCCCTCGCGATAATTTGGATCAAGATCATACTTAGATTCATTGCGTGCTATTTCAATTTGCTCCTCAGTGAAAATGATGTTTCCTTCAGATCCTACCTTAGCACCACCTTCAACAAATTCTGCGCTAGAAATAATTCTTTCTTTATGAATTTCTGCTAGTTCTTCAGGTGTGTGCTCTTTTGGTTCCATTTATTTTAAATTTTATTTATATACCCTAAACTGTACCCTACAGACTTATGTCAACAATTCGAAAACCGTAAACGCCGTCAGGCACCATTTATGACACGGTTTCCATAAATGTGATTTGGGGACAGGTCTAGTCAAAAAGATCGCAGCCACCCAACTCGGGTGGCGTTTTGCTATGTCGTCCCGAGCTGAATATGGAAATTCCACAATGCAGCCGCGACGTGAACGAGTTGATCATCCCAACAATGATTGTTTCGATAAATATCGGACTCAAAACGAAACCGCTTCATATCGCCGATGGCGTGATCGACAACAATACGGCATATGGTAAATCAAAAAACGAATGACACATGCTACTAGTAGCATGTGTCATTAGAGAATTAAATTTTCTTACTTGTCCTATCTGTAGAGTTAGGGAAACCAAAGAATATGAGTTCCCCGTTCTGCGCAAGCCGGGTAGTTTTTTATTGGCGGGGATTTGAAAATGGCTTATTCATTCACACTACAGGTGCTGTACACCTTTTGGATTTCACCACAGCGAGTACTTCCAAATTCATCTTCCTTCAGTCGTGAATTTTAGGTCGCTCGGAAGAAATCTCAAAAGGTCTTGCGGGAGCGACCTAATTTTCTTGACGGTACTCCGTCTTAGAAAATGGGAGTGCCCTTGAGGCGGTCGCCCATGCGGACATGGGTTCCCTTATCACTCGCTCACGACTCGGTAGACCTCCTCGATAGAGGTCATCTCTTACAGAGACTGTCCGCTCATTGGATCTTTTGTTTCACTACGTTCACAAAATCTCTCAATGGGTCTTGCAGTGTGGCCCCATAAGAATGGGTTGCACATGAATAAGAATTTAGTGCACTTCCAAATTTATACTTCTTACAGTCGTTAAATTTTAGGTCGCCCAGTAGCCACACTTCACCTCACGCGGCCAAGGCCGCGCAAGAAATGACTATTCACTTACGACTCGGTAGACCTCTTCTATTGAAGTCACTCCCTACAGGAGCTGTACACCTTTTGGCTATTTAAGAAAATTGCTCAAAAGGTCTTGCACTCGGGCTCCCATAGGAATGGGTTCCCAATAGCCCGAGTTCACCTCACGCAGCTACACTGCTCAAGTCATGACTTATTCACTGACGACTCGGTAGACCTCCTCTATTGAAGTCATGCCTTGAGCAGCTTGGAAGATACCGTCTTCAAGCATTGTGAGCATGCCTTCCTTGCGCGCTTGCTCCTCGATCTTTTCGGCGGATGCGCTTATGATTGCAAGGTCTTTGATCGCGGGAGACATACGCAGTACCTCGTGGATGCCGATGCGGCCCTTATATCCTTCTTCACACTCGGGCGAGGATTTGGGTTTGTAGAATGGTAGTGTTTCCCATGTCGTGTCTTTCCCAACGATGTTTTCGTCTTTTAGTGCAGTGAGGATGCGGTCGAGATTCGCTTTTTTCCCGAGTGCTTCGATTTCTGACTTCGTCAATGTGTATTTTTCTTTTGTCAGACATAGTTTACGTACCAAGCGCTGCGCAATAATCACATTCACAGTCGAGATGATGAGAAAAGGCTCAGCACCCATGTCGATGAAGCGCGGCATAGCACCTGCAGCAGAGTTTGTGTGGAGTGTAGAGAGCACCAAGTGACCCGTGAGCGCTGCATTGATACCAAGCGATGCGGTCTCGCCATCGCGAATCTCTCCCACCATAATAATGTCAGGATCTTGACGCAAAAGCGCGCGTAGCCCCATAGCAAACGTAAGGCTGATCTCCGGCTTCACTTGGGTCTGATTGATACGCGGCATTTGATACTCAACTGGGTCTTCAATGGTCGAGATGTTCACGTCGGGCGTGTTTAAAATATCAAGCAGCGTATATAGAGTTGTGGTCTTTCCGGAACCAGTCGGTCCCGTTGCGAGAATCATGCCGACATGCTGCTTCATAGCATTATGGAGTGCCTCAAGTCCTTGACCATGGAAGCCGAGACCCTCGAGACTGAATCCGCCCGATGACTCACGTAAGAGACGCATAACGGTCTTTTCCCCATGATGAGTTGGTAAGGTCGAGACACGGAAGGATACCTTCTCGTTGTTCAACTGAATCTTGAAGCGTCCGTCTTGCGGCAAGCGCTTTTCGTCGAGCTTCAAGTTCGAAAGCACTTTGATACGTGCAGTGATTCCGGGTGCAGAGTCCTTGGGCAGCACCATCGCGTCATGGAGAATGCCGTCGATGCGGTAGCGTACGAGCAATTGGTTTTCCATTGGCTCAATATGAATATCAGAAGCGTTCTGGATGATAGCGTGATTCAAGAGTGTATCGACAATGCGTACCACGGGGAGATCTTCGGCAAGCTTTTTCAAATCTTTTTCTGACGCTGGATTATCTTCATCTTCAGCGAGCATTTTTATAGACTGTGCTTCTTGCTGGATGATGTCACCAAACTCTGCTTTGAGAGATTTTTGATACTGAAGTAATGCGCCCTTTATAGATTCCTGATCGGTGAGTCGGGTCTGAATACGAATACCCACCTTTTTGCGCACGAAGTCTATTGCCTCTAAGTCATCAACATCAAGCATCGCCACCTCAAGCCCGGAATCGGTTTTGCGAAAAGCGACGATATTGTGCTTACGCGCGATAGGCTCAGGGATAAGCGAAAGTATTGAAAAATCTATCTTTTGTCCTTTTAAGTCGACAAATGGAATCCCGAGAATATACGCCTGTACGCGGCGAAGGTCGTCAGCGGAGATCTTCCCTTGTTTGACGAGAATTTCGCCCACATCTCCACCCTCTTTTTCGGCTGATTTTTCGGCGACTAATATTTCCGCACGGGAGGCAAGACCCGAATCGAGGATGAATTTCTTTAATTTTGTTTCTTGGACAAGCATGTATTTATGAGATCGATACATATCAATTGTACCATACCAAAGCGAAGCGAAAAATTCTTCAAACGATGCGATGTGCCAGTGCGAAAACGAAGCATACTCGAGGAGAGAGATTATGCAGGCAACCATACCTGCAAAAATACGCTTCGCTAAGTACCTAAAAAATATTTTCGTCGGCGATACGCTCGTAACCAAAAAATAAATTAGTGAAACGAGGGGAAATGATCGCCGACACGAACTTGTACCATTCGCATTGAGACACCGCATCCTTGGAAGAATTTTATGTTCATTTCACAAGGAACACAGACTTCCTTGAGCGCATCAATAACATTGCTGCACTCAATAAAGTGGGCGATATATTTCAATCGCCCAAAACCGTAACTCAAGTCGTAACCAACCGATTTGAGTTGAAATTGCTATTCGGCGGGGATGCCGTACTTGATTCCTTTTCCCAACCCCCTAAGATTACTTGGGTGCTGTGGGTCATCGTACCCACATTCCGGAATATTGTTTCTCCTGTGCGAGGCGTTAATCGACAGTCTTTCGACTGCGATTTCGCTCAAGCTGAAGCACAAAAACCCTCCATTCCAATCGGGCTTCCATTCCCATTCGAATGGGCCCGCAAACCTTTGTAACTCTTTCACCCACACCTCGTGTGAGCCTTCATAAAAATAAAGTTTGCACTTCATTTTTTTCAGACGTATCCACTGGTGCTCCCCATACCCACTGGTTTCGATTTTCACGACAAAATGTCGTCCCTCAAAATGCACTGTGGCAGTGCCTTCCGACAGCTCAAAGGTAGAGGGTGGGAGTTTGACATTCATCGGAACCCCCAGTTGCAACTTTAAACTTTGCTCAATTTGGGAGACTATCTCCCTGAGCATGTAGGGTAAATTTATTTTCATCTCTCTCTCCTAACCCCAGAACCCCGAGGAGCGGGTGGCGCGATTTGCGCCGAAACTCTATTACCACACAAACAAATTCATTGCTGATTTCATTTCTGTGGTAAATAAAGTGGAGAAGCGAGCGACCAAGCACGCTTCTCCGAGTAACCAAATGATTGATTTTGGCTTTCAACATGGCTCAATCATAAAAGCCGTAAAGAACTACTTCTTGAACTTGGCCGCAAGCGCTGCCAAACGATCGGTCGAGGCCGAAGCGCCGGAGCCTTTTGGCGCTATCTTAACCCCCCTCAGTACCCGGATCTTGCGAATCGCTGCAATCTCCGGAACTACTTCCTCTCCGCCCACGTTGTGGTGAATGACGGGGAAGAAAAACTGCCCTTCGTCATCCGCGCCGACCCCATACACGCCTGACAAAAGCAAACCCTTCGGAACAAAGAGCTCGACCTCCGACTGGAGGTTGCCCCCGCCAGAAAAGTCTTGCGCTTTCGAACGGACACCAAGTTGGAACGGAACCCATGCCCTGTACTTGGAGTTACCGAAACAGTAGGGACCCTTATAACTCGTGTCGCCCGCGGTCGGGAAGACGACGAAGTTGCCCATCTTGGAGGTTTTACCCGCCAAGACATACGCTACTTCGCCACTCTCCGGCACCCAAATATGGGCTTCCGGATAACCGATCTCGTTGAGCGCGGTGTTGACCTCCTGACGACGCGCTCCGACCTCGCGAATCTTCTGCTCCGCTTCGGCCTTCCGCGCTGCACCGGCTTCGACTGCTGCCTCGACTTCGGCAATAAGCGCCTTGATCTCGGCCACCGTTGTCGCACCGCCCGAGTACCCATAGTGGGTACTGTACAGACAGGTACGCATCACCTGCGGCAACTCACTATTGTAGTAGTGAGCACTTTGGAGTTCGCCGACACGCTTTTTCAGCACATCGCGGGCAACTTTCTCGTGCGCCTCGACAAACTCGACACACGCTTCTGCATGCGCCTTGTCCGCCTCCGCGCGGTCGCGCGTCCAATACGACTCCCACAACTTATAGTAGGAATCATACTTGACCGTGCCGTACGCGAGGAGCGACGTGTCCGTCACCACACACCGGCCGTATTCCGCCTCCACGACGGGAGGAATAGACTCGGTCGGAGCCGGCAAATTTGGCTTCTCCCACTTATCCCACTGTCCACTGTTCAGGCACTCGCGTGCCTTCGCCTTAAACTGTGAGGAATTGGCTTCGATGTAATATCCGTATCCTTCGACGGACGAGTACATCGATACTTCGCGGCCACAGGGCAAATGAATGCCGTCGTCCGGAAGCGAGAGCCAGTCTTGCGACTCATCGCCGCGGAAGTCGAGTCGCACGCGCGGATTGTAACCGCCGCCGCGATACTCGACCGTGACCTCGTGTCCGAGAATCGTGATCGTGTCGGGCTGCTCGCGCAGCACCTTCTCGACCATCTTCTCATCGAGTGCCGGAAGCAAAAGAGCGGGCAGGTTGGGGATTTCCGCCACTCGCCGCGCTCCACCGAGCGCAACCGTAAAGAGCTTCATCAGCTCATCACTGCCTTGGACCGGAAACATGCTCGTCCCGGCCCGGGTGTTCAGGTCGCGCGCCCTCGCAAGGAGAGCACGGTTTGCCGTTACCACGTCTTGAAAGTTTTCCATATCATCTCCTCGAGCTAGGGGTACCATATGGCTAAAACCCACCCTGCTCGGCCGCATTCAAGCGACTTCCGTTCGGCTTTTGACCTATGGCATACGGCAGGGTTGCCCTGGTTTTGATTGATTAGAAACCTCTATCGACTCACAACACACTTGCGAGCCGAATAAAGTGGTGAAAAGAGTAACCAAACTCTCTTCACCAAAAAAACTAAACCATTTAAACCATTTTGTGAGTTACGCGATCTGTGCCGCGACCCACCCTGCGAAGACCGTCGCCGCTTCCGGATGCTCTCCGTCAGCGACCACCTCTTCCTTGACCATTTGGCCGTTGAAGAAAACTTGCGTGGTCGAAACCACGATGTCCTTCTCGGCCGAATAGCTAGGGTTGAGGCCGGCCTTCCGGTCGACCAACTGTGGCGCAACCTCGGCGAGCCAATCGGGGTTAACTTTCGACCCCAGCTCAATCAGCTTCAGGGTCATTTCACCCCGTCGCGTCTTGATCTGTAGGTCGAAGGGCTTGCCAACCAGCCAGTCTGCTCCTCGGACGAGCGACGACGAGCCGAGCTGTCGCTCGGTGTCGTCACCGTTCCGGTAGGACCCGTACGAACCTTTGTACAGGTGATCTACCATCCCGGCGCAGACCGCCTTGAGGATGTCCTCACGGCGACCTGTGGAACCAAAGCGGAAGAATTCCTTCACCGCCTTGGCAAGGTGCTGACGGATTTCCTTTGCGCGAAAGTACGTGCGCAGGGAAATCCCTTGCTCTCTCATCTCGTCCTTCGTCATGTTGTCGGCCAACTGCCAGACGGCGAGCTGGCCCATGACGTCGGATTCGCTTTCGGTTGGCACCATACGGCGCCAATCCGGACGATCCGGCTGATTGCGACTGGGTGGAGGGACGGTAATTCCGCCTTGCTCCATGATCGCGGCGACGGTGAGAACGTCGTCAACGACCCCCAAACGATCAGCTTCCACCAGCATCCGCCCATACTGCACGGACACCGGTAGCCGATTGACCAACTTGCCGATCTTCGTGACGGACCCGTCTGCACTCATGCAGCCGAGGCCGACGAGAGTGAGACGCGCGTCCTGAATGTCCAACACGTTAGGCTGGTGAAAAAACTCCAGCTTTTCCATGTCGAACCCAGCAATGGCCAAACGTAACACCGTTTGGTCGAGACGCTTACGCATGATCTCCGCGACCGGAAAGTCAGGCCTATTCGACACACCGCAGTGGTCGATATAAAGACCTTCCTTAGTACGGCCAGCGCGCCCGGCACGTTGTTTCGCATCTGCCAGTGAAATGGGCTTCAGGTAAAGACCCTCAACCCCGTCCACCAGCTCGATGCGCCGTTCCATTCCCGAATCGATAACTGCGTCGATGTCGTCAATGGTCACCGACGTCTGTGCGACGTTAGTGCTGACGACCACCTTCGGAAGTCCATAGTGCTTGAAGCACAGGGACTGTTCTTCGGGTGTTAACTGTCCGTGGAGTGGCAGAATCTCGGCGTTCACCTGCATCTGCCTGAGCAGAGAGCAAGTATCCTCGATCTCCTGCTTGCCAGGCTGGAACACCAGGACGTTACGTCCCTGTGCGACGAGTGTTGCCACGTCGTCGAGGAGCCCTGTGCCTGCCTGCTTGATCTCGACCGGAAAGAGTCGACCGGGAACCGAAATGACCGGAGCGCCGTTAAAGAACGCTGCCAGCTTTTCCGCTTCCAGAGTGGCGCTCATCAGCACCACCTTGAAGTTAGACCCCGCCTCGATCTGCTTCTTGGCCCACGCGACGAGAACTTCCATGTTCTCGTTCCATTCGTGGACCTCGTCCAAGACGAGGATGCCCTTATTCTGTCCCATCAGCTCCCGCACGAGTGCGAGGCCGTCGGTGACGAACAAGCACCGTGTTGCGGGCGAGTCCTTTCGCTCAACCGCAGTGCGGTAGCCGACAGTGCCACCGATCTCCTCGCTGATTTCTTCGGCCACGCGCTCGGCCACCGTTCTGGCGGCCAGCCTGCGGGGCTGGGTAACGACCATGTCGTACCCAGCCTGAAGCAGGTATTGAGGCACTTGCGTGCTCTTACCAGCCCCTGTCTCGGCCGTAATGACCACGACCGAATTGTTGCGTACGGCGTTCACGATTTCATCGCGAAACGCCAGAATTGGAAGTTTCAATCCATTCATTTCATCTCCTCGAGCTAGGGGTACCTTGCGGACTAAACCCACCCTGCTCGGCCACACTTAAAGTGACTTCCCGTCGGCTTATGTATTCGCCTAAGGCTTGCGAGCAGGGTTGCTCGGGTTGATTCGAAAAAACTCTATCGATCCAGAACCTATAAAGTTCTGAACCGAATAAAGTGCAGATGCGTCCGACCAAGGAAGCATCTGCAAAACCGTAAGTGATGCGCCGTGTCGCATTCACCCGAATTTACTTACACCACACGGGGTGTTTTGATCAGCTCGCCGATTTGGCGATGCTGACCAAGTCGAGACGGGGCTGGCACGCGCCAGCCAGCAAGGCGGCGAACTCGCCGACCTTGTTGGTACCCTTCCACGCCACCTCAGGCGCAGAATTGTCGTCGAGAATTTCGACGACATCGGACACATCTCCTAGACGGAGATCGTCCGGCGAAACGTGGAAGAGAGGCATGCTCTCCACCACAATCACCGTCCAGCCACTGGCGTTGAAAGGCACGCCTGGTTCCTTTCGAAACTGGACGAAACGAACGGCATAGCCGTTCGTGATTAGGGCCGCCACCATCCCGAGGGAGGTGACGAACCTCTCCCCGTATGCTCCATCGAGCTTCTTCTTGTAAATCTCGAGTGCTTCCGCACCCGAGATTTCTCGGGTCTGGGCGGAATCACCCCACCCGCTTGAGTGGGTGAGCGTTCCGTCGGCTTTCGCCTCCGGCGCGTTCACCCAACCAAAATAGTCGGCGCCACGAGCGGCGACGACGGTTTGAGCGGCAGCAGCGACGCGACCGAATTGTTCCATATTCAACATTCTTCTCTCCATACCCCAGAACCCCGAGGTGCAGGTGGCGCGATTGGCGCCGAACTCAATCAGCCGACAAACAATTTGCAGGCTGAATAAAGTGGAGAAGCGGGCGACCAAGCACGCTTCTCCGAATACCAAAACCTGTACCAGTGCGCCGTACCGCACTGGCAACCAAAGAACTTTCTCTCACACGGGAGAGGTTTGCTGTCAGCCCGCGACGGCTGACAGCAAAATCGGGCGGAACGCCTCCCACTTCTCCGGAGAGAGGTGGAGGAGGAACGGGGTATTGCTGATCACCCCTTGCTCCGGCCCGCGCGCCCAGTCGATGGGGACGAGTTTAGCTAGGTCAACCCCCGCCGTTTCGCCCTGTTTGGTCCGCGCAAGCGAAACTTGCGCGCCGAATGTTTTCGCGATTGGCCCAGTCGAAACAACCCGGGCCGAGACCTTCACGCCAGTGTCCATTGCTGACGCCAACGTTGGCGGGTCGTACTCGGCACCTTGCGGCACCGAGACGATACGGAACCCAGCGAAGGGCTCCGTCGCGGTCGAGGCGAGCGACTTGCTCTCCTCGACCTTCCGCTCGTACTCAGCCGCCAGTCGGCCGAGCGACTCGATCCCGGACTGGTCACCCGACGCAGCCGAGGCGAGAGCGCCGACGACGTCGACGAACACCTTGTCGCGGTTCGGTGCGCCGAACGCGGGAATCGCGCCCCACGCGCGGACGAAGGCGAAGCCGAGGGAGGACAGAGCCTCCTGCGTCTTGCTCGCAGCGGGTCCATCCAGGACCGCGGCGTCTTGGTCGAGCTCGGGATACGAGATCCCGATCGCCTTCAGGGCGGCGGTGACGCCATCCTGATCGGCGTCCGCTACGACGATGTCGTTGCGGAACTCGCCGAGTCCGACGAGACTCGCGCAGGCCGGATCGGCTGCACGGGTCGAAACCACCGCGCGGTCGGCGAGAACTTCTCGACAACGCGCCACGGTCGAGCCGTCGCGATCGGCATCGCCGTGATGGTCACGGAGATAAACCTCCGCGCCGGCCGTCATTAGCCCATCTATGAGGGGCACGAGCCCTGCGGTCGGCGGATGGTCGATGATGACCACGCGCCGGCCGGCGACGGGCGTCGCCGCATTGATCTCGGCGGCGAGGGTTTTGCCCTCCTCCGCCTTGAATGCCTTTGCAAAAAAAACGTTGCGGAAATTGACACTCATTTCTTTCTCTCCATACCCCAGAACCCCGAGGTGCAGGTGGCGCGATTTGCGCCGATACTCAATCAGCCGACAAACAATTTGCAAGCTGAAAAAAGTGGAGAAGCGAGCGACCAAGCACGCTTCTCCGAAACCGATTACAACAACGAAATGTGGGCGACGTTGTCGCCCCCGCATTTCGGGCATGGCATGCGCCATGCTGGGGCGGAGGGCGGGAAAACGACCTGCCCATCGTCGTTTACCCCCATTCTCCATTCGGTGCCGCATTGGCGGCACTCAATTCTTGAGTGCCGCAATCTTTGTTCCTCCCTTAGGGGGAGGAATAGTTTTTCAAAAAACTTTTTTACTACATTCATTCCGATCTCCTTCTCCACCGTACTAGCGGCAGAGAAAATGCATGTGCGGCGCTAGTACACCGATTTCCTTCGAGTTCGCAAAAAAATAACGTTTTTGTGAACTCGATAAGAAGCGGGAACACTCTCTCCTGTTGTTGTTCCCGCTGTGTTGATTAGTCAGTTCTCCATCATGCACTGCTCTGACGTCGCTTTTCGGGGGTTGTACCGATTAAGTGGCGATTCGCAGTGCGTGTAAAGTATTTAATTTTCAAAGAACATCATTTCTCTCTCCTCTGAGAGATTTCTTCCCGTAAAGCGTGGTTAGTGCCTTATGAAAAGCGGATCTCTCCACCATCGCTGAATGTATGAGCGATGATGATCAAACCGTCGACAAGCGAGCTACTCTCCCTATGTGGGGTTAGCACACTCTGTGGTATTCCGTTTCCCTGGGAATACCTCCTTGTCTGGGAAATCCAATCTGGATCACACAGCTGTTTTCCGACTCACTCTCTCCTCTATATCTCTTCTCTTTCAAGTTGAGATCATTCGGGGATTATCGGACTCCCCTGATCCTTCGAGCGCATATTGCACTCTCTTAAGTGAACCGCAATTGTGTTGTCCTGATCGCTCAAAGTACTTACTTATCTGTGTACATCATACAATGTTTAGCAGTGTTCGTCAAGAGTTATTTGACATATTCTGGCCTAGTGTAATAAGATTATACGTTTACATAGAAAGATATAATGGGAATATGAGTATTTTTGTCATGGGTTGTTGACAATATTAGTAATTTCTACAACATAAGCACGAATCACCAGAAAATAATATTTTACTGTGAATCACGAAACTCCCAAAAACGGACAATTTCTTTTAGGACTGACCCTACAAAGCCAAGGAGAGACCTTGATAACTTACACAATAAGAAAAGGTTAATTATAGATGGTATAAGCAATATTACGACGCAGTTGACAAAAAGTTTTTTTGTGAGAATGTATTGTCAGTGTGACTCGTTGTCACCGTTCGTTAGTTCATCAATCAATGAAGGAGTAGCAAATGGAAAAAAATTGTGTAAAGAGTGAAGTGGTGAGGGGTAGACTTGAGGCACTCTTTATTAAGGGTCCATCAAAATATGTGAAAAAAAAGCGTGACCAGAGGGAAGCGCTGAGAGATTCGGCAAAGTTGTTTGATCTGCATCCCATTAAACTAGTGAGATATATCGAAAATGCTGTTCTATGTTCCCATTACTTTGTTGGGGTACACCTCTTTCAGCTTTGCCAAAAGCTCCGCCTTAGGCCTATTATGCGTGCTGGGGAATCTTTAATTCCCAACGCGGTTTACATAATGCCCAAAAACGTTGAAAACATTGAGGAAATTCTGCGGATTGCACGCACAAGATTCCCCGAACCGCAGCGTAAGAGCGCGAAGGTCTAGATATAATTTTCTACGAGGACACGCCTCGTAGAAAATACAAAAATAAGCTTTGACAACCGCTGCCTTAGCTGTATACTTCAGTTGTAATAAACAGGGTACCTTAAGGTATCCTGTTTTAATTTTTGATTTTTGTTTAAATTTGAGATTTATTATATTCATAAATTATATATGTTGGATTTAAAGACAATGAAAAGTGCGTTAGAGCAACTAGAGTCGGAGAAAGGAATCCCCAAAGACAAGATCATCGATGCTATCGAGGCGGCACTTGCTGCCGCTTATAAAAAAGATTACGGAAAAAAGGGCCAGATCGTGCGCGCTAAGCTAGACATGGACACCGGAAAAACAGATTTCGTACAAGTGAAAATCATCGTCGACGACAGTATGGTACGCCAGCCTGTTGAGGGTGAGGAGGAGGACGACGACATGCCAGTGAAGCCGTTCATAAGCACCCCAGAGCCTATCGTGGGCGCGGAGGGCGAAGGCGGTATCGATACACGCGTGCGCTACAACCCCGAACACCACATCATGATCGAAGATGCGCGGCTCATCAAGGGAGGCGCCCTACTCGGCGAGGAACTCGTTTTTGCACTCGACGCAAAAGATGACTATGGCCGCATCGCCGCTCAAACCGCCAAGCAAGTCATTATTCAGAAGATCCGTGAGGCAGAGAAGTCGTCCGTACTAGATGAATTCGCACAACGCGGAGAAGAGATCGTCAGCGGCCTTGTCCAGCGTATCGAGCGCGGCAATATCTTCATTGACCTTGGGCGCGCTACGGGGCTCATGGGCTACGAAGACCAGATTCCGGGTGAGCGCTATCGCACTGGTGAGCGCATCAGAAGCTACCTCTATTCAGTTGAGGAGTCACCACGTGGTATTAATCTGCGTCTTTCACGCGCACATCCAAATTTTGTCCGTGCCCTTTTCTCACTCGAAGCTCCTGAAGTACAGAACGGCATTGTTGAGCTCAAGGAGATAGCACGTGAAGCAGGCTCACGCACGAAGATCGCCGTCCATTCTAATGATTCGCACGTCGACCCCGTCGGCTCCTGTGTCGGACAGCGAGGAGTGCGCGTCGCCACCGTAATCTCAGAACTTGGAGGTGAGAAGATCGACGTCATCGAATGGTCACCTGACATCGAGAAGTTCATTGCTGATGCACTTTCACCAGCTAAGGTGCGCAGTGTCATCGTCAACAACGAAGACCGACAAGCGACCGTGGAGGTCATGCCTGACCAACTCTCACTTGCAATAGGACGTGGCGGTCAGAATGTTCGCCTCGCAGCAAAGCTTACCGGCTATCGCATCGACATAAAGTCAACCGAAGGCGAGGTAGTAGTAGCTGATGTAGACGCGACTCCTAAAACAAAGAACGCGGCAACACCCGAAGAGGAAGTTGCGGAATTCATCTCATCAGGGAATATGGGAATGCCAAATGATACTGATGAAGTGGCTGAGGCGCTGCCACTTACGAGCGAGAAGGAGGTCACCGACGACAACACCAACATCGAAGAAGATTACAAGACGAAAGAATAGTCGACCTCACTATTTAAAAGCTAGCTTATCTATAATATGAACCTTTGGCATGATATCCCCTATGGGAATAAAGATGTTTTGAATGTCATCATCGAGATTCCGATGCTTTCACGCGTAAAATACGAACTCGATAAAGATACAGGTCTTATAAAGTACGACCGCGTCCTCTATTCTCCTATGCATTACCCTGCGAATTACGGTTTTGTCCCTCAGACTCTGTGGGATGACGGTGATCCCCTTGATGTGCTTGTACTCGGTGCAGAGCCGCTTGTTCCAGGATGCTTGATTGAAGCTCGCCCTATCGGTGTCCTCGATATGATCGATGGAGGCGAGGGTGATGCGAAGGTACTTGCCGTTCCCGCCGCCGACCCGCGCTGGAAGAATACGAAGGATATTTCTGATCTTGAGCCGCATGCACTCGAAGAGATCAAGCACTTCTTCACAGTCTACAAAGACCTGCAAAAAAAGAAGGTTGAAGTCGGAGAATGGCGCGATGCAGCCTCCGCCAAAGCTGATGTGGTCAAATCTATTGAATCATATAAAAACCGAGCAAAAGACTAAGGAGCTGCTTATCCACCACACAAAATAGCCACTGTCACATGACCGCGGCTATTTTGTTATACTATTAAGGAGTAAGTTTGGAATTAATTATTTAATAATTTTCATAATCTATGAGATCGATCGTACCCATAAGCGCGCTACTTCTTTGTGCTCTGACTCTTCTTCCTGCTGTCAGTTTTGCGGAAGTAATTTCAGCAACGACAGAAGCTTCCGCAGAAACGTCGGGTACCATTAAAACCCCCGTTGCAACGCACGCTGACAGTTATTCCTTCGGTGCATCGAACCCCACATCTATGGGCACAGGCGGACATGGTGCAGGCAAGATGGCTGCAACCGGCACGAGGCCCGTTGAGAAGGCTATTGAGGAGCGTATGCAGGAGCGCGATGCTATGCATGCAAAATTAGTCGGAAGCGGGGCCGTCGGTCGAGGTGAGGTGCGTCAGAACATGACAAAAGAGCGTATCGAGATCTTTGCCCGCTTTAGCACGACCATCATAGGCCGCATGAACGCTGCCATCAACAGACTCAAGAAGATCGCAGACCGCCTTGACTCACGCATCGCAAAAGAAAAAGCACGCGGTGTCGACACGACAAAAGCAGAGGCCAATGTCGCTATCGCACGCGTAAAGATAGCCGATGCTGAAACGGCAGTTAGTTTAGCGGCAAACATCGTCTCAACAGCAAGCGCAAATATCAACATGAGCTCGACTACAACCAAACCTTCCGACATTGGGAAGCCGGTACGCGAAGCACTTGCGAAGGCTCGTGAGGCAGTATTTGCTGCACACAAATCCCTCGTCGACGCGATATCAAGTCTGACTGCAGTCGTTGCCATTACTTCAGACGAACTGAATGGCGACACAAAACCCCACGCCAAAGCCACTTCGAGTACGACTGTTTCGGGGAGCGCAAGCACTGAAGTGACTCACTAATTACACATTAACACTCATACTATTTACTTATGGACAAAGAACAAAATACTCCGCAAGTAGAAACAAGCAATAATTCTACTCACTTCGCCGTTGGCGCTGTAGCTGTCATTGCTGTGCTTCTTCTTGTTGGATATATCATGAACACAAAGCAAGGCAGCCTTGAAATAGCGCAGACTCCAACGCAAAATGCTGCGCCTCAAGGTGACTCCGCAACAATGGCACTCGCCTCACAAAGTTCCTCAGATGACCTCACGGCTATTAATGCAGACCTACAGGCAACTGACATGAACTCACTTAATGACAGCGACAAGATCTAAGGCTCTGCCACTTTTTTCGCAACAACATCCGCCTCCTGTGGCGGATGTTTTGTTTATTCTTGTAATTTTCTTGCGATTTGCAAAAGTGTCCAAGAACAGCTACTATGCCGAGCATTATGGAAAATAAAATCAAAAATACTGATAAATACCAGGTGACAATAAAGTCATTGCCAAATTCAGAGGTAGAGATAACTGCCGTCATCCCCGCGGAGGAATTCGATAGGACAAGAAGCGATGCTATAAAGCATATTGGACAAGATGTGGAACTCCCCGGTTTTCGCAAAGGGCATATTCCTGAAAAGATGCTCATCTCGCGATTAGGCGAAAGCGCTATTCTTGAAGAAATGGCAGAGAGAGCGATAGGTCGAGTTTACGGAGAGATCATTGTCAGCAACAAGGTCGATGTACTCGGCAGACCGGAGGTGCGTATCACTAAGATCGCAGCGGGAAATCCTCTTGAATTCACCCTCACCACGGCAGTATTTCCTGAGATCACACTCCCTGACTACAAAAAGATCTCATCAACTTCAAAAATTAATGAGGAACTAAGTGTGAGTGATGAAGAAGTAGAAAAAACAATCGATGAGATCCGCAAGATGCGTGCAAAAAATGAGGCGGCAAAGTCAGCTGGGCAATCTCCAGACGAAGAAGCTGTGCAGTCTCCAGAGGTCGAGGCAGAGCTCCCTCCACTTGATGACGCATTTGTGAAATTACTTGGAGATTTCGAGAACGTTGATGCCTTCAAAACAAAACTCAAAGAAAATCTTTTTAAAGAAAAGGAGCGTGCACTGCGCGATAAAAAACGCGTCGCCATAATGGAAGCGATAATCTCTGCGACCACAGTAGAATTACCGGAGATCATTGTCGAGCAAGAGCTCAACCGCATGCAAGAAGAATTCACTCAGGAGATATCCCGCATGGGGATGACCTTCGATGCGTACATGAAAGCAGTCGGAAAAACTACGGAAGATATGCACAGAGAATGGCGACCGGATGCCACAAAGCGTGCGAAGGTACAACTCATTACCTCCAAAATTGCTGAGAACGAAAGTATCACCCCCAATGAAGCAGAGCTCGCGAGTGAAGCAGTGCGTTTGCATGAACTCTATCCTGATGCCGACAAAGCGCGCGTGCGAGGCTATCTTGAGATGCTCCTCACGAACGAAAAGGTGTTTAAATTTCTTGAGTCTCAATCATAAGACACGATACAAATATCCCCCTGTGGGGATTTTTTTGTTTTTTATCGACCATATCGAGTTTTATAACAGTTGCAATTTTGAATAAACAACCCCCCGGCAGAGCCGAGGGGTATTGAAACGAGATGAGCCTCAGTTCCAGAGCGTGAGTTGATAGGTCTTCCCTGTCGTCTTTCCTTGG
>JAYTUL010000032.1:0-30741 GCA_043744555.1 bacterium
TTGCCGTTTTTTAACCATAGTAGTTAATTTCTAGCAGTTCTGTGGCTTAACTGCAAGCTGGAATGGTCAAAAAAAGCCGTGGTTTTTGGGTATTATCTCTAAAATTTCACGACCGAAGGGAGATGAAATTGGAAGTACTCTCCGTGGTGAAAAATCCAAAAGGTGTACAGTTCCTGTAAGGAAAAGACGCAACGAAGAAAGCTCCCCTGGTACGTCTTCGAGGCTCGATGTCGTAGTCTACGAAAAAGCTCGCCAATTTTAAACCTCCGGGAAAACAAATAACCGCCATCACAATAGTGAGGACGGTAAATTTTTATTCCCGAGGGAATGAAGGAAAGAACAAGAGAACTTATTTATAATATCACCCCAAGAAAATAATGCAAGTCCCCCTAATCAGATGTGTGGATAACCTACAAATGTCCATGAAACAAAGGCCGTACTGGAAACTCATCTAAAATACTATATACTAGGTTAATGATACAAGTTGCAGGAGGAGTAGTGTGGAACCCAGTTTTAGGGGTGGTAGTCGTGAGTCAGCCCAACGCAACATGGTCGCTTCCCAAAGGGCACGTCGAAGAAGGAGAAAGCCATTTGGGTGCTGCCATACGTGAGATAAGGGAAGAGACAGGCATCCCGATGGAGAAACTTAAACTCATTTCAAAAATAGGAACTTATGAACGAGCACGCATTCCCCTCAAGCCAACTGATCTACCTGAGATGCGCTCAATAACCCTCTATCTATTTAAGACCACCGCAAAGAATCTTAAACCGGAAGATTCCGATAACCCTGAGGCACGATGGGTTGCAATAAATGAAGTCATTGCATTACTCACCCACCCTAAGGACAAGGAATTCTTCGAGACATTGATGGCGAGCGGAAAATTCGAACGATTATAGACCAAAAATTATTCATTCTCATACAAGCCTATCCCACCTGCAAATAGTGAAATATTGCCAGTGCAAGCAGAACTCCTAAATAACAAGTTTAACCAAGAAGAACGTAAGTCCGCTAATGACCCTCAATATGCCTTGCAAAGTGAGCAGCTCGAGGACCGCGAATGGAAAAAATTTATGTTCATCGTCACCAACGCTCCCTTCTTCAGGCTTTTTGTAGGTACCCTCTCAGAAGATAACGAGATAAGGCAGATATGGGACAGAGTAGCCAAAGGCCCTGTTCGTGCGATAGAGTCGCTTGGACTCGACCCCGATCAATTTGCATCAAATGAAGACATGCGGGCCTACATCGAAAACGCCGACCCTGAAACATATACTGCCCTCACGGACGCATTTGTGGAATTGGAGCAGCATTATGGTCAATTTCGTGATGAACTCAACGATTTCATGGAGCGAGTTGACCCAGAAGCAAGCACCGCTCTAACGCTCGCCTTTGAGCAAGGTAACATCGATAAAGCCTCACGGATCATCGAAACACACAGTACAATGCAGACGCAGAGAGAAAAGTGATACAACTATTTGCTTACGACCGTAAGCTCTCCTGCCATATCAAAATGACCTCGTTTATTGCCTTTGTGGATGCCACTTTCGGCTTGGCCATCTCCGCATAGCTCTGAACAATAGAACTGAAACTTACCTTCTTGTCCCAGAGTAATGTCTGCCAGTGTTGTGGTCGAAAATGCTTTGATGCTTTCGCGCACGCGATATTCTTCAATAGCAAAGCCATGTGGAATATCATCTTCGTTTACGACCGTGATCGAAAGTTTACCCCCTGCTACTGCTTCGATATGATCCGGCTCAAAGGCCCAAGAGTGAAGCGGGATACGAATAATTATATTCTTGCTTGGAGCAATACGGGGATGGCGTGTCACTTGAGATGAGGATATGCGATAAAAAATCCCCAATGCAATGAGCAGAAGCAATACAACACTCATAGCAAGATATTTTTTCATTTTATTTTATATGCTTACGGCAAAAACGATGACGACCAAAAGGCTAATAGTAAGGTACCAATTTCGTTTTAATACTAGAGCCACTCTTTCAAGTTGTGCATATTTTTCACCATTAAGACCCTTATGCACTCCGTATCTTATTCCTTCTTCAAGAATGCGACGCTCCTTTTCGAGAACATCTATTTGATGCATAAGCTCACGAGTGCGCACCGCTTGCGCCCCATCAGTAATGTGAAGAGTAAGAGCGAGACCTCTCTGTTCGGCTTCCATTCGGTCGATATGTTGCTCGATCTTATGTATTTCAAGCAATGCGGCACCATTTACACGATCTCGTTCGCGAGAAAAATACCACCACAGCGGAGCGAGCCATAGAAATACGAGCAGCCAATTGCCATATGAAATAGGCTGTCCCAGTATTCCCACTGTTTCAGGAAGTACCTGCATACTTCTTGCGCCGATGAGTTCAGTAAATAATGTATGTGTTCCAGAAGTTAGCCAGGCATGCGTAAATAACCCGAGCGTCAACACGAATGCAGAAGAGTAAAGCATGATCCAGCCGCTCGCACGCTCTATACTGTCTTTTTCGCGCACAATATGGCGCAAGCCATTCCAGCCGAGAATTGCGAGCATGGTCATGACGATGAGCGGAGCTACCCTTCCTGCACCATGGACGAGGAACAAGAGTGCTCCATATACGGCGCTCCCCGAAGCTCCCGCGTTAAGGAGAAGAAGTGGTATAGCTGGATTGGGGCAGCCGATACCGATATTGCCAAGAAAAATACCCAACAAGAACATTTTGATATTTCCCTTGCGTTTCTCAATGAACTTCGGTGCTTTGCCAATATATGCAGGCATACGAATGTTGACCAAGCCTATCTCACCAAGCGCGAGAATGTATACAAAGATACCTGCGAAGTAATACATCCAGTTGAGCACCATTTCACCCTTCAGATGGAAAAAGCTCATTGCCCATCCGCCAAAGTATGCGACCATTCCACCGTAGAGAGAAAGCATGAACATCACCCCAAGTGCAAATGCGAAGATCATTCCGAGGGCTCGCTCGGGGCTTTTCTTATTTTTATCACCAAGTGCAAGTGGAATGACAACAAAAAATATAGGGAGCGCACAAGGAAGAACAACCGAGACAAGACCGCTAATAAAAGAGAAAAGATACCACCACATACCATCGGTGGCGATACTTGAAGCAAATGCTGGTGCCGCGACGAATGTGAGCGTAAGTGCTACGAAAGAGATAGACAGAATAAGCAGCGAGAATATCGTGAGAATAACTTTCAGATTTTTGGGTGCTGTGTGCATGGCAAAACGATTAATGGGAAAGTGCTTCAAGTTTTTCAATCAACTTCTTCTTATCAAAACCACCGGTAGAAAATAGCTCATCATTTACGATAATGCCGGGCGATGCGAAGATGCTGTACTTCCCTACCATTGCTTGTCCTTCTCTGGTAATAAGCGATATCTCTTTCATTGTGACATTGGTCCACGTGCCGCCTTCTTTCTTCCAGAATTCCAAAAATGCATGACAGTGAGTGCAGCCAGGTGAAGTAAGTACCTCAAGCACGATGGGGTTTTTCTCTGTATCCACTGATTGATTATACGCTTTTTTTGACAATTCTCTTAAATGTTATCCACATTGAGTTCAGGAATGTTTTCGTATGATTCTTCTTAGCATAACAACGGCTCATGCGTATCGTTATTTAAAGGTATGGCGAACCTAAACAGGTAAGGAGGCTGTCATGACAGCAAAGAAAAAGTTGGGCGTCACACCACCTCAAAAAGAAAGACGGGCACGACACACGATGAGACAGAACGACATGCTCTCCTACTTGACCGATAGTCGAGTGCTCATCCCGTAGCGGATCATCTATGTCGGGAGTGTTACAGCCGACGAGGGTGGGTTAAAACCCTCGCCTAGAGGCGGAAGCTTCAGTATGAATAATATGAACAATCATAACCGCCTAACAAAATTATTCTCGCATTACTACTCTCATTAAATTCAGGAGGGTTCTGTATTGCATTGTAATTTTGAATCTATTTCTGACTTCAGTCTGAGTTCATCCTGTGCGCTAGAGTGCGCAGTGGTTGAGTTTCTGTCTATCAAAATGCAATAAGTATAATGAGTTGAGACAGTATTTAAAAAGAGAAGATCGCATGCGCTACGAACGACTTCTCACAGCAGAAGTCCTCCGACGGAGAAAAGTTTATGAGCATTTTTTCCTGACAAGAAAAGATGTAATGAAGAGCCAATTATAAGTGGGTCCTTATTTGTATCGCATACTCCATGTTATGATAAATTCAATGAATTATCGATTATTTTATATCTCGGCGATCGTAACTGTTATTGGTCTCATAAGTGCTTTTTTGTGGGGTGGGACAAGGGGTCTTTTTATTACTGGGCTACTCGCTACTCTTGAAGTGACACTCTCTTTTGATAACGCGGTAGTGAATGCAAAGATACTAAAACAAATGAGCCCGCTGTGGCAAAAACGTTTTTTAACTTGGGGTATTCTTTTGGCCGTATTCGGTACTCGAGTGCTATTACCAATTCTGATCGTCGCCGCAAGTGTTGGCATGTCTCCCATTCTCATCACTATGTTGGCGCTCAATGACACGAAGAAATATGCAAAAATGGTCGCAAATGCGCATTATGCGATAGGGGCATTCGGCGGGATATTTCTTTTGCTCGTCTCACTCAAGTATTTTTTTGATACACAAAAAAGCGTGCACTGGATACGCATCATCGAGCGGCACTTGGTGCGATGGGGTCACATCGAAGCGATAGAGATCGCAATTGCGCTACTCAGCATCTGCATGCTTTCGATCTACATTGACCCTGCACATCGTGCGACTGTTCTATTTTCAGGCTTGATCGGTGCGATCCTTTTTATCATCATCGAGGGTATTGCTAGCTCATTTGATAGTGAAGCGAAGGGGGTAGCGGGGGGTAGCTTTGCCCTCTTTATTTATCTTAATGTACTTGACTCTGCATTTTCATTGGATGGCGTCGTTGGTGCTTTTGCGCTTTCATCTGACTTGGTCGTGATCGGTATCGGTCTTGGAATAGGCGCATTCTTCGTGCGCTCATTAACAATCTTTTTTGTACGCGAACGAATGCTCGACACTTTACTTTATCTTGAACACGGAGCGCACTGGGCAATATTCGGCCTGGCTTGTGCAATGCTTGGCGGCCTTCTTGTTCACATCCCTGCAGTGATCATCGGGGTTGCTGGCTTATTGTTCGTCGGTCTTTCGCTTATTTCGTCAAAAAAGGCATTGCGCTGACCTTTAGAACTTAAAGTGCTTCATTTCACATGCTCATCAGTATGTTGTATTTACTTGACATATTTATAACATTCTGATATAGTTCAAGCGGGAATAAGGTCTTAATATACTTTAAAGGAGCCAAAATGGAGATTTTTATTTGGTACTTAGCACTCTTAGTGGGATCCACATTAATCGTGCAGCTAGGTAAAAAATATCTTAGCTGGGTTGATAGTTGGAAATGGGGGGTTTGGCTGATTGCTTTTGTTGTCCTTTGGACAACGGCAGCTGCCTTTCACATTTTCTAGTGAAATAAAATCAAAGACCCACTGAGGTAAGGGGTCTTTTTGTTATCGGATACGCTTCTCTTTTTTTCAATATTCTGCGCTCCACTATTTGCTATCCACCACTCAAAGTCTCGTGCTTTGAGCGATTCTGTTATTTTAAATATTAGTGAATGATTTTGGAAAAATGGACAGTCCAGGGTCTCCCTGACTGCCATGATGTGCTCTCATGATGATGCGTCGCGACAACACGTGTGGTCCAGCCCTCTCCTCTGTATATGGAGGCCATTTTTCATGAAGTGCAGACTTTTTCGAATATATCTTTATCATATATCTCAGAAACCGACGCAAGGTGACTTGGCGGTTTTGGCCGTCCTTTACGGCGCAGCTGTCTGTGTTTTAGGGGATTTAGTTGGACAGTAGTGAGTAACTTTTAACATACCTATTGACAAAATATACCATTCGTGTATACTATCAAAAGTAGAACATGGTCAGAAGACTGCGTATCGTCATTAACTCTCGAACAAAAGGTAGGTCGTTGATGCGTATCGCGTCAGATCCTAAATCCGTTTGCAGAGAGCTAGGTACGAATAACATCGCACCTCATAATGACCAAGACTGTTCTAGTATTCTGCTGGTGTGAATACAAGAATGGTTGATCCTTTTTTCCAGTGTTCGATTCTGTCGTCTTATTGAAAGCGACAGCGTCCCCCCCGAACGAGCTTGCGCGTACGTAAGAAGGCTTTCCTCGAAGCCAGATTACGATGCCCTCGTTCCGGGTAGGACAACGTAGTACCTTTGCCCGATAGTTTCACAAGGCTCACTCTTTCAGTGGGTTTTTTTATATTTAAATTTTAAACAGCTTAAGCTCCATTCACAAAAAATAACCATGCAAAGAATTATGTTAAGTACAGCGGCCGCAGTCCTTAACATAATTAGTGGAACAATGAACAGATACTTTCATGCGGCTAAGTGCAATGATCTGACTCTGTAATATTGTTCAAATATCTTTTCTTGCATAGAAAAATAACCTAAGCCGAAGCTCAGGTTATCAAGGTAATACCATCCCTAATTAACCCTTTCCGATTGTTTGATGATCCACTCATACCCCAGTATCTATTTCATCCCCAGAACATCATCCGCAAGGAGATTAAGTCTCGCTTCGATCGCTGTTTCTTGCTCTGTAATACTTTTAAAGATGTGATTTGCTGTGACTTCACGCAGTTCGCCAAAGAACCGCTCCGCGAGGTTAAGTTCCGGTGAGTAGGGCGAAAGGAATAGTACAATAAGTCCGGGTATCTCCCGATGGCACTTTGGACGATGACATGGTACATTGTCCCACACAAGGATCTACACAGTGTCACAATACTCTTTTTTGAGCTCAAGAAGAAGCGTTTGTGCCGAGGCACTATCAAAACCGTCTATTGATGAAATATGAAAACTCTTTCCCGAGAGCGAAATAGCGGCGGAGAAAAAATACCGACTATCAAACGATTGTTGGCTATCGATAACCATGAGCAGTCCCACCTTTGACCAACTCCTGCGGAAGTTCGAAATGAGTCATAGTGCATCTCATCTCCGAAGAAAAGCTCGAATGGTGTATTAGCGGCCCACACAACCACGGGCTCTGCTCGTTGCTGTGTGGGACGACTAAGACAGACTCCAACCATGTTGGTTTTTTATTTCATAACCTAAGTATGCTATTTTCCAAATAGGATCGTGCGTACCTCTGTGACCCCAGTTTTCTCCTTTGCGGAGAATGGAATGAAATCAAGTTCAGGATTCTCGAGCGCAAAAGCCTTGAGCACTTGTGAACGCTCGTTACCAGAAAGCTTGTCTATCTTATTCAAAAGGATTAGGAGTGGATGACCCTCACCGAGAGCTATATCGATAAGCTCACGGTCATGTTCAGTAACACCATGACGCGCATCAACGATAAGCACGACGAGCTTTGGGTGCGCCTCGCCACCCGAAAGATACCAGAGAATATGCTTGCGTATCTGCTCGCGCTCTTTTTCTGGCATGTTGGCGAAGCCATATCCAGGCAAGTCTACAAAATACATGTTTTCATTGATGAGAAAAAAATTGATCTCTTGAGTCTTTCCGGGAGTAGCCGAGGTGCGCGCCATACCTGAAACACCGAGCAGTGCGTTGATGCTCGATGACTTGCCGACGTTTGAGCGACCCACAAAGGCAATCTGCGGGAAAGGCGTTGCGAGAATAGAGTCTGAGCCGTTTATTCCGCGCGCAAACTTTGCACCATAGGGACCTTTGCCCTGGTCGACGCGGGCTTGCTTGGATTGGGCTTGTTTTGACTTAAATGAAGGTTTTTGTGGCATTAAAACCAATACTAACCTAGTCGAGGCATAAAAGAAACACCACCGTAGTTGTAGTGGTGTGGTGTGTGTCTATTTCGGGCTTGTGTTGCACGTGCCGCAGGTTTGGCCGCAACCTTCGATGTATGTTGCGCCGCCTTCGTAACGCTTGTAGTGATGGATATAGAGCATTTTCGGAAAATCGAGCTCGCGCAAACAAAGGTTGCAGAACTCCATTTTGCCCGCAATACGCTTTTCGAGTATTTGCACGCGCTCTTTGCGACTTTTTTCCACCTGCGCTTTTGCGCTTTGCAGCTTAAGGGAAATGACCATTAATATTACTCCTTAATGTGAGTGAATTTAGAAAAAGTACTAAAATACACTTTACCAAATAAATTTAAAATGTCAATACCATTAGGAATCCTCGCTCTATATGTGGCTCTCTCAATTCGAGAATGTTATAATCAAACAACTAAATTCGAATATAAACTAAGTTATTTTTATGGAACAAAATCACACAGACGAAACTTCAAAACCTACGGTACCAATGTCGCCAAAACGCAAAAAGGATAACCTTAGCATTCCCATGGCTATTATACTTTCAGGAGTACTTATTGCCGCTGCGATACTGTTTACAGATCAACCTGTTCCACAAAAACTTGCTGTTGTTGAAACTGTACCCGCCAAGCAAAAAGGTGCCGACATAACTGGTGCCCCCCTTGAACTCCTGACACTTAAAGCGGACGACCACATCCTCGGCAACCCAAAGTCTGATGTCGTTATTATCGAGTACACAGACGCACAGTGCCCCTTCTGTGCGCGCTTCCATGAGACCATGATCAAGGTCATGCAGAATTATGGCAAGGGTGGACAAGTTGCCTGGGTCTATCGCCACTTCCCTCTTGACCAGATACATCCTTATGCACGAAAGGCATCCGAAGCACTTGAGTGTGCCGGTGAAGTTGCCGGGAATCAAGGCTTCTGGAAGCTTGAGGACAAAATATTCTCTGCCGACACCAAGAGTATTGCTGAAGCAAACCTACCGAAGCTTGCAGCATCTGTCGGTATTGATGAAGCCAAGTTCGCTACGTGTCTTTCGAGCGGTAAGTGGGCAACACGTGTACAGCGAGATTTCGAAGAGGGTGTGAATATCGGAGTGAAGGGTACGCCATATACCATCATATGGAATAGAAAGACCGGCAAGCAAATACCTATCAATGGGGCTTATCCTTATGATAATGTGAAGTCGATATTAGGTTTAGTCGCCGCTTCAGCCCAAAACCCCAATTAAAAATAAAATTAGCGACCTACTCGTCCTTCCCTGTGTTGGTCTGGCAGACTTATAGCTCATAAGTCTACTCAGACACAACTTCGGTCCAGAACTTCGTATCTCATCTAATTTCTTCTTTTTAATTAACACAACGGTGACCAGTAGTTGCGGATTACACCCGAAATAATCACTAATACCATTTCTATACTATGCGAATTACATCTAATTCTGAACCACTATTTCGTTTCGAGCGGGCTTCAATCCTCCGAAGAATTAGAGCAAGAAATTCGTTTTTTATTTGGACTCCCCCAGATTTTATCTCCAGATTAATCATTTGATCTTAAAAGTACGAAAAAGCGACCTGTGAGGTCGCCTTGAGAGGACTTTCTACTTAGAAAAGACGACGGTACTCGTCTGAATCTTGTGCAAGTACCAAGTTCATCATGAATTGGTAATTCTTTGGAGTCATTCGGAAGAGATGATGGCGATTATAGCCGCCACCATCTATGTTGATGTCGCTAAGATGCCGACTTTTCTCTTCCGGCTTCTTTTCAGTTTTCTTTTTTGGGGAAATATATCGGAACAGCTTGGAGTTACCCACCTTTCGAGGCTTATGAGTAATACGAATGATCTCGGGGATCAAACAATTTTGTACTAGCTGAATGACCAAGTATTCAACACCGACAATGACTTCTTTGTGTGAAGTAACTGGTTTGCACATTTTCATCAATGACCTTTCGTGGTTTAGGGACAATTTACTGATATCTTTATACTAAATATTAAATAAAATGTCAAGTTACTTGAACTAAGCATTGATCCAAGGGGTACCCTTGGAAATGATTGAGTCCAATGGTGGACTTAGGATCTACACTAATTTCCTTTAAATTTAATCCCTCTCAGGGTTAATTCCCCGTCAGCTTGCTACTGGGTTATTCATTTGTATTCGTACAAAATAATGCACATACTTGCCCAGTTTTTTGAGTTTATTTTTTATTTCTTTCCTATGAGAGGCCTAGTGATATCTTGAGGTCTTCGGAGGGTTCCCATTCAGGCTCAAAGGTGATGTCGACGCGGACTTCTTGTCCAAATTTTTTCAATGACTTCTCGACATTCCGTATTATCTCGTCGCCATACGGACAAAATGGTGTCGTAAGTGTCATGAGTATGTCGATGCCGTCCTCGCCAATTTTGATATCATAAATTAGCCCAAGCGTATGGATATCAAGTCCAAGCTCCGGATCTTTGACAGTCTTCAATTCCTCAATAATATTTTCTTTTGTAAGTTCGGTTGTTGTTGACATTTTGTGAGTCTATGATAAAATTTGACAGAAGTCAATCACTTTAAGGAGAGCTTGTGAAAACTGAGCCAGTGTTTATGTTCATGGATTTTGATGATGGGGTGTTTGCGTCCAATGTGACTACAGGGAGGACCTCACAAGCTGCGCATAACGAAGCGCGCGCACTTACTGAATTTAAGAAACAATTTCCCACGCGGCGTATTGTGGATACCTTGATAAGAGATCGTCCTCATGCAGTCCATCTCACTATCATCACCGAGCAAGTTCTTCGGAGTTGGTCATAATCATATCCCTTTGTTGTGGGTCTTTTTTTATATATTTTCGAATCCTTCCTTTGCAACTCTTGCTGCAAGTTCACCACCCCCTGAGGCAACCACTCGCCCCCCGCGCATGACATGCACCATGTCGGCACTCACGTGCTCGAGGATGTTGGTGTAGTGGGTTACGAGTAGAAAGCCTATCCCCTTCTCCTTGAGCATGTTGATACCTGCATAGACTTTTTTCATAGCATCAACATCAACCCCAGAATCGATCTCATCTAAGAACGCAAACTTGGGTTCAAGCGCCAACAGCTGCAAAACCTCAGACTGCTTCTTCTCCCCACCTGAAAGTCCGCTGTTCACATGCTTCTTTAGAAATCCCGCATCAAGGCCCGAGCTCTCGGCGAGCTTCACCGTGTTCTTGTAGAATTCAAGCGGGGTGATATCGCTCCCCTTTATCTCTTTATAAGCACGATGCAAAAAATTGGTCATCGTAACGCCTGCGATCTCCGGCAAGTGCTGGAGCGAAAGGAATAGTCCGGCCTTGGCCTTCTTCTCTGTTGGCAAGTCGGTGATATCTTCGCCATCAAGAACGATAGCTCCACCTCTAAGCTGGTACTTTGGGTGCCCCATTATGGCATTCAAAAGCGAGGATTTACCTGAGCCATTTGGGCCCATAAGAATGTGCACTTCTCCAGACTTGATAGTCAAAGAAACACCCTCTATGAGGGTTTTGCCAGACTGTGCAGGCGATGTATCGGTCGTGACGGATATATCCTTTAACTCCAAGGTATTCATTGGTAATTTGCATTAGACACCAAAAAGGGTAAAAAAGCAACCCCAAGATTTTGGGGTTGTAATTTGAATGCATGAATTGACTGCTTCAGATAATGCTCTGGCTAGAGCATTATCTGAAGTCCTCAATATTTGCAACCAAACACTTTGTGTTTGGGCAAATTTGGGAAAAAAGCAAACCCCTTCGCATAACGCTTGGGGGTTTGGTGATCAATAGTTCAACATGGCCTCTGACGAGACGAGAAAAGTCCGCCGCGAATTGAGTGCGGTTGAGAAGAAATATTTCTCATTCGCATTGTGAGTTTTTTGAACTTTAAGCACTAGCGACTGAATGCTTTATTCCAGGTATCCATATAATACGCGACCTGCGCGTTCACCTCGGGGTTTCTGCGCGCTTCTTCGACCGCTCGCTTGAAGATCTCCTGCTGTTCTTCGTTTTCAAAAAGATCTGCCCAAGCTTTGGTCGATGTATAGTGCGAATCGAATATAAAATTCCTGTTGCTTGATTCTTTGACCTTCTTATTGAGGTAACCTTGCAGTGCACCTATACCGTAACCCGATTCTATCTGTAGCACAGTATCGATAGCTTTGACGTGCTGGTCTCTGCGGTTTGCATCGGTTAGGACGCGATTGACGAAAGGTGTATCTAAAGAAAGCACGATCTTTGGACCGGCTAGTACATGGTCTAGCTTATTGGGGTTATCTGATGATTCAGGATGCACGTAGTACTTCACGAGCATCACCTTTTCCGCCATTTCAAAAAGTCTGCGGGTCGCGGGTGTCTCAGGTTCATGCAAACCACCTCCTTGCAACCATGCACCAAGCTCACGTGCGGTTCCTGGATTGATATCTGCAACATAATCAATAAGTCTTTTCAAGCGCTTCAATTTTTCATCAAGCCCTACGGGTCGAGAATTCTCTTCGGAGGCAAAGTGCGGCGCGCGTGCGACATCTTTTATGCCCTTTTGATTGAGCGTTATATCGATCGCTGAAACCAGTGGATTACGTATCTTTGTGGCCTCAACTATAACATCTACCCCATGCTTGTAGTCGTCATAAAGGGACGCAGGACGAGCGATGATACCACTTCCTAAAATGCCATCGTTCAGACGATTATAAACGAGTGCTTCTCCAACAGAACCTAGGCTTTCAGCCTTATTATCATGACTGAATAACAGCTTCAGCTTTTCAACCAGCGACATATCGTACGGATAACTTGAGTAGATCTTTCTGAATTCAGGTCCGCTTTCAATGCGCTCTCGTTCATAGCGCTCCCGAAGCATGTCTGGCTGAAATCTATTTTCTTCATTATTGTGTATGCGTTCCATAGCTATGTTATTGTGTTTTATTAAGTAATTATAACAAATTGCTCAAAATCAGGAAACAAGCGCATCTTTGAGTGTGCTGAGTGCAAGCATGGCGCATTTATCGCGTTCATGTGTTATTTCGATACCATAGAGCTCATACATATCCTCTGGCATTAGCATCCCTATCTCATTCTTCGTCATTCCCTTCACCTTGTCAGTCAGCATCGAGGCCCCAGACTGCGATATAGCGCAGCCAAATCCTTCAAATGAAATATCAGTCAAGGCGTCGCCTTGCCATTTAAGATAGAGGATGAGGTCATCGCCGCACGATGCGTTAAAGCCTTTTTGCTTCACGTCGGCATCTTGCATAAGCCGTCTGTTGTGCGGATGCTTGTAGTGTTCAAGGATGTTTTCTTGGTAGAGCGAATCCATAGGTTAAAAATTTATCGGGATAGGGGCACTTATGAATACGAAAAGTGAGAGAAGGATGCTTATTATTGCAACAGATAAAGCGTACATATTCTCTCGACGCATTAATCCCACGAGCGCGAAGGCCACAGCGGGTAATATTGAAAAAAGAAAAAGGAAACCTAACGGAAATAACGCCAGAACAGTGAGGGCAGCGAAGGCGGTCGACGTGACTGCGGCCGCATACTTTTCTTCAGAAATAAATTTTTGGATTGATTGTAAATTCATTTTGATCATTAAAAATTATTTAAATATTTCTTTCGCTTTCTTTATCCCCTCGATAAGAGCCTCGACATCCTCTTTCGTGTTGTAGGCATGGAAGCTCGCGCGAGTGCTCGCCTTAATCACAAGCGCCTCATGTATGGGCATGGCGCAGTGGTGGCCTGCGCGTACTGCAATTTTCGCATCACCTAATATTTGAGCAATATCATGCGGATGTGCAAATGACGTAGTAAAACTTACGATACCGGAATTGGCGTGCGAGTCTTCTTCAGCTACTACCGTAACACCGTCAATGTTCTTGAGTGAAGCGATGGTCTCTCTCACAAGCTCACTTGTATGCGCGTGAATGTTCTTCACTTCAAGTGCACTCAAGTATAGAAGTGCGGCATGAAGACCATAGATTCCGCCGATATCCTTTGTCCCAGCCTCAAACTTGCTCGGGGCGGGAGCCCACGACGCGTCAAATGCCCCTACGGTTTCTATCATGTGTCCGCCAAAGACACTTGGCTCAAGCTTATTGATGAGATCGTGCTTTATCCATAGTATGCCAAGTCCCGTAGGACCAAACATTTTATGTGCGGAAAAATAAAGCGCATCGGCATGAAGGGTGCGCACGTCAACGGGAATATGCCCAAGCGCTGCAGTCGCGTCAGTGAGCATAAGTGCGCCAACCGTATGCGCCATATCAGCTAACTTTGCGATGTCATTTATAGTGCCAGTGACATTCGAAGCAAGCATCACAGATACTATCTTGGTCTTTGAAGTGATGAGACTTGCCGCGGCATCGTAGTCGAGTCGCACCCCTAGCATGGGAATATATTTCAAGGTAAGTTTCTTGCGTTTGGCGAGCTGAATAAGCGGCACAAGCCCCGAATGATGCTCCATTTGCGTGGTCACTATCTCATCCCCCTCCTTAAGCTCAAGTGACTCTTCTATAGAGCGGATGAGCATATTGCTCGACTCTGTCGCGCCTGAGGTAAAAATTATCTCATCCGCGAACGCATTGATAAATGTCCCAACTGCGCCGCGTGTATCCTCAAATCGCTCGGTTGCACGCACCGCCTGCCCATAGAGCCCACGGTGCACATTCGCGCGGTCATTCACGTAGTATGAATTCATCGCATCAATAACGGTTGTAGGTGTGAGTGAAGAAGCTGCAGAATCAAGAAAGTGGTAGCTTCCATCACTTAATTGAGGGAAATCTTTTCTTATTTTGTTTATATCAATATTCATATTTTTACATAGGGTACCCCTTGGTGAGGGTTAGGTTTTGGTGAGTTTTGCGATACGCTTGGATACGCTTTCCATTATCTCTTCCTTTTTAATTTTGCTTAAGAGCGAGCCGAAAAAGCCTTCGATGGCAAGCTCTCGAGCCTCGCTCTCGGGAATACCGCGCGTCTTTGCATAGAAAAGATCGACATCGCGAATATGGCTTATCGAAAGTTTGTGCGATGAAGTCACCTCTTTACTTCCTATATCAAGCTCGGGTATTGCGTCGATCTCGGCTTTGGGTGAAACGATGAGAAACTTTGCCTCTTGCGCCCCATCGACCTTTGCAATCCCACCCTTCATATCGACAACTCCGCGATAGATTATCTTCGAACTATCGGAAGCAAGCCCTAGTGCGTATACGCGAGAATGAGTGTTGCTTGCAAGGTGGAGGCTCCCCGCCCAGATATCATACGAGGCACTACCTGTGCCTATGAGCGTGTGTAGGGTTTCTGTTTTTGCTTCTTCACCAAGAAGAAGTGAGGTGGTTCTCGAACGGTAGCGGCAGCTGGTGTCGGGGTCTTCTACCCAATTCATTTCAGCATGACCCGAAACGAGCGCATACTGTTCAAGCCCGACAAACCCGCGCGCGCCTGGCGCTGTCGTATCAACATCCGCCCTTGCATCGCCCTCAAGGAGTACAAACAGCGTGCGGTTGAACACGCTCGTATCTTCACCTCCATGCACAATATTTTTCATTAAAAATTGTGCCCCCGTCTTCACAACAACAATGACGAGATCTGCGGCTCTGCCGAGTGAAAGGCTGGTATCAAGCGTAAGGGTTTCAATCTTGCTTTCGCCTTTCTCATCAAGATTAGGCTGCACATACACCACGAGGCCGGTCTGAAACTGTGCTCTGCCGAGGGAAGCATCGCGAGATGCGGCGTGTGGCAAAAGTTCGCTTTGGAGTAACCGTTCGAGTATGGGTGCTATCTCCTCTTGTCCGAGCGCCTCTTTCCATGTATAGAGTTCGATGCCCTTCGATGGTGTGACGTGGTAGTCGACTTGCGCTGAATGATCTGCATCCTCACCAGTCTCAAGCGCCGCAATGCCGATGCCATATTTCTCAGCAAGCGGGAGAGCTTGTGATAATTCATAGGATTTTATCCTCCACGCCGAAAGCCACTCGGGTTCTCCAAGCTGTTTTGACAATTCCATAATCTGTTGGCTATTTGACAAGATGTAAATAATATACTATACTACACTCAGCTTGTAAAGGAACGAAATATTTCACATCTTGAAAGGTTGACCATGAAACATGATGAATTTGCGGCACGACTCATTTTTGGAGTTCTCCTAGGCTTCACCATCGGTGTAATCGCATATGCCTGGGGGGAAACAACTCAGTGGTCTGTCATATGGGGTGCACTTGGAGGATTTGTGTTCTTTGTTAAGCAGTAAAAGAAACATTTTCATACTTTATCCCGCCGCCGGATTCATCCGGCGGTTTTTGTTTTCACGGTATCCCATACTCGTTGTCGATCGACAACGAGTATGGGATACCTATCCAACGCTATTTTCCATTTCGAGTTCAATAAGCTTATTAAGCTCCACCGCATACTCCATCGGAAGTGCCTTAACAATGGGCTCCATGAATCCGCCAACAATAAGTCGCAATGCTTCGGCTTCGCTATACCCGCGGCTTTTAAGATAAAATATTTCCTCTTCCCCGACTTTGCCTACACGGGCTTCGTGACTGATGCTTACCTTATCACACTGATTCTTTATAGACGGATAGGTGTTTGAGACCGAGAGCTCGTCGAGTATCAACGCATCGCAGGTGACCGATGACTGTGCGTTCGTTGCCCCCGGGAGCATGCGCACGAGTCCGCGATAGTTCGAGATTCCGCCGCCTTTCGAAATCGACTTTGAGCGAATGACCGAGACGGTATCCGGTGCCATGTGTACAGCCTTTGATCCTGTATCTTGTACTTGTCCGGTGTTTGCCATGACAATGCCAAGCGACTCAGAACGAGCGCCGCGCTCTAAGAGTACTGACGAAGGATAGAGCATTGTCGTGTGTGAGCCCATATTTCCGTTCACCCACTCTACGGTTGCGTCTTCAAATACCAATGCTTTCTTTGTATTTAAATTGTAGGTATTGCGTGACCAATTCTCGACGCTGATGTACTTCACACGTGCGTTCTTTTTGACCCACAGCTCAACGCATCCGGCATGAAGCGAGCTCTCAGTGTACTGAGGCGCTGAACAGCCCTCTATATATGTGACCTCTGCGCCCTCATCAGCAATGATGAGCGTATGCTCGAACTGTGCCGAGCGAGCTTTGTTCATACGAAAGTATGCCTGCAGTGGAAGTGAGACTTTTACTCCCTTAGGGACATATATGAACGTGCCGCCGCTCCAGACCGCAGCGTGAAGCATGGTGAACTTATGGTCTTTGACGGGAACACACTTCGTCATGAAGTGCTCTTTTACAAGCTCGGGATATTTCAGAAGTGCTACATCCATGTTCTCGAAGATGACACCCTTATCAGAAAGCTGCTTTTGGATGCGGTGATAAACGATACCCGAGTCGTACTGCGCTCCAACTCCACCAAGATAATCTCGCTCAGCCTTAGGAATGCCGAGCTTCTCGAATGTATCAGTTATTTCTTTGGGAAGATTTTTCCAGTCATCAGTTTCTTTTACTCCTGGGTCTGCGTAGTAGGTAATGTCGACAAGATCAAGACCCGAGAGGTCTGGTCCCCAATTAGGCATGCGCGTCTCTCGCCAAAGTGCGAGACCCTTTAGCCGCAGATCAAGCATCCACTCAGGTTCTTTTTTTGTAGCAGAAATCTTCCGAACCAACTCCTCTGTCGGTCCGACTTCGTCGATATATGCCACCTTTGTGGCTTCATCTACCACTGTTGTTTCTGCCATAGAAGTCTTGACAGTATACTTATTTATGTTAATTTTGCAATCGTTAACTTTTCCCTAAATTGTGCTATATAGTATTCCTCATGGTCAGTACCGCACATATCGGTGGACACATCAGCTTCAGAGCACAGTAAGACCGTCTTGGAGAACAAGAAAAAAATCATAAGAAATATCGTTTCCATCTAATCTCCATTATGCTTTCGGCGGTGATGGCGATGGGCTTGCCGGAAACCTTTCGGCTTCCGCTTTGGCCCTTGATCTGGACGACAACTTTGTTAGGCATGAACGCTCCTGTAACAAATTAAAAAATAGACCTTGTGAGACCGAAGCGGGCAACTTAATGCTGCTCAAATCTACTAGAATAGCAGCATGTTTTATGGCACTTTGTCAAGAATATGAGGTGGACTAAAAAAGTGGATCGCGGGGTTATTTCGTGTCCATTTCCCTGAGTAGTGCGATGCGTTCTTCCATTGGGGGGTGGGTCATAAATAGCTTAGAGAAACCACTAAAGCCTGAGTGAAACGGACTTGAAATATAAAGCGTAGATGTTGCATCAGTTGCTGTCGTCGATGCTATCCCCGCCCCCGAGATCTTCTCCAGTGCACTGGCCAACCCTTCAGGGTAACGTGTCAGGAGTGCTCCAGATGCATCTGCTAAGAACTCGCGCTTACGTGATATGGCAAGCTGAATGAGCAATGCGAAGATTGGCGCAAGTATAGCGAGCGCAAAACCCGCGAGCATGAATATCCCTCCTGCTTTATTGTCTCTGTCTCTTCCGCCAAACATCGACATACGCAAGAAGAAGTGCGATAGCAAAGACACCATGCCTGCAAGCACCACGACAATGGTAGAGACTAGTGTGTCGCGATTGCCCACATGTGAGAGCTCATGCGCGAGTACGCCCTCGAGCTCGGTCTTATTGAGGATCGAGAGTATGCCTGTATGCACTGCGACAGCAGCATGCTCTTTGTCGCGGCCAGTAGCGAAAGCATTTGGAGACGGATCATCTACAATATAAAGCTTGGGCATCGGCAGGCCTGCGGTAATTGCAAGATTTTCGACAATGTTCCAGAGTTCGGGATTGTCGGCTTTTTGTATCTCTTGTGCATGTACCATCGAGAGCACGATCTTATCGCTCCACCAATAGCTGCCAACATTCATGATTAGACTTAAGATAACTGCAACATAAAGAATATTCGCATTGCCATATGCTTCTGAAAACACGAAACCAATGGCAATGATAAGCACAAAGAACATGCTGAGAAATAGCCATGTCTTGGTGGTGTTTTCAGTTTGGTGTGTGTATAGAGTTGCCATAGATAACTACAGTTTATTACATTATCGGCGAAATACAAATCAATTCAATTAGATTGGTAAGCAGTGAGGTTCTGACAGCGCATTTTGCCAAGGAAATCTTGAATATAGCTGACGAAAGATACTGTTCGCTTGGGACATCTTATCGTTATGCTTATCTGTTCGTGAGTTTCGACATTCCTGTGGGTAAAATTTATTTTCCTATCAGTGATCAAAGCATTTACTCTATCTGGACCCTGCGTCTACCGCTATAAAATTGCTCTATATAGTCGAATGTCTGCGCCTCTGTGACATCAACAGTACTATCCTCGTCGACGACATACGCCTGCACAATCGCATCATATGCATACGACCTCCCCACTTCAGCTTCCGCGTACGCAAAAGCCGCCAAGAGCATTGCCAAGCCGGCCATCACCATTATTTTTCCAAATTTTCTTTTCATGTATCTGCTTACACAAGCCAATCAGCGACGTTATTTTTCAGATACAGTTCGAGGCATGGAGATGGCGGCGAGGAAGGCGTACTTCGGAGTACGGTGACCGAGACGCAGAGGCTCCATAACGATGAAATGTGCTGAAAAAGAATGTCGCGCCTAGAACTTAACGGCGACGGGCTGTTGCGCCACGTCGTTGTCTGGTAAGTCAAAGTACTCCTTCTTCATAAAGTGGAACATGTTGGCGATCATGTTTCCGGGGAAAGTCATGATGGCGGTGTTTAGGTCGCGAACGTTGCCATTGTAGAAGCGGCGAGCAGCTTGGATCTTGTTCTCGGTATCAGAGAGCTCCCCTTGTAGCGCGAGGAAATTCGTATTCGCCTTGAGGTCTGGGTACGCTTCCGAAAGTGCGAACACGCTCTTGAGCGCGTCAGTAATCATGTTCTGCGACTTCGCCTGCTCTGCGACGTTGCCGTTCGCCGACATTGCCATATTGCGCGCTTCAATGACCTTAGTGAGCGTTCCCTGCTCGTGCGTGGCGTAGCCCTTAACGGTCTCGACAAGATTGGGAATTAGGTCGTAGCGCCTTTTGAGTTGCACTTCGATATCTGCCCACGCTTCTTCTGAGCGCTGAATGAGCGAGACGAATCTATTGTAGAGTCCGACTCCCCAGATGCCAGCGATAATGATGATGACTAAAATTATTGTTCCCATATGTGTATGTATTCAGTTTACTTTGTAATATCGTCTCTAGAGGATTAATTATACTCCAGTGCTTGCATTTCTCAAGCGAAGATAGACATACTTACTTAATTTCCAAAGTACCCAGAATATTAGTACCCAGAAACCAAGATTAAGAAGGAGGATTGGCAGACGGACGAGGAATACAAGCAGAATATCTATGAAATCAGTGAGGTCCTGGAGTGACTGCTTCATTGCTTCCTTGATGACGGTGAGCGGGCGCCACTCTGAGGTGACACTGCCCGGCACTGCTTCTTGTGTGAGCGAAATATGAATTGAGGAAAGCGCAACCTGATGGGAGAGATAATCAAGCTGACCTTGCAACTCTTCTATTTGCGAGCGAGTGCTGTTTAGCTGATTGGTGACATTCAAAATATCGTTGATTGTGCCTGCGCGTTTCATTATCTCAACATACTGCGCTTCTGCAGCACGAAGGTTCTTCAAGCGTGCAGTGAGGTCGACGAACTGTGCTGAGACATCATCTGCGCGAACGCTTTCGTTTTGAACGCGCAATGCCAACTTCTTAAGCGCGACCATTGTCTCGTCGAACTTCTCTGAAGGTACCCAAATGGTGATGTCGCCCGAGCGAACGCCTGGGCTATATTCGCTCACCGTCGCGTTGCCTGCCTGACCGCCCATTTGATTTCTGATATCGGTAATATGTGCACTTGCCTCTTCGACATTTTTCACCAAGAAACTAAGATTGCCGGTTTTAACTATTTTTGATTTGCCAGAGGGAGGAGTACCAGTGTTAGCTGGAGGCATGGTGGGCATTTCATTTGCCACTCCGCCATTCTCCATATATGCAGATTTATTCATCGAATCACGCATTGCTCCATCGAAGGGGGCTGCTGCAGACGACTTTGCACTTGCGCCGAAATACATCGCTTGCGGGGCCGTAGCGAGCCCATACGTACTACCATCAGAAAGTCCAAGTCTCGTTTGCATGGAGTTCTTAACACTCGCATACACGACAAAAAATAATATCACCATAACGACTCCGAGCACGACGCGCTTGGGAGTGATAGGTGGAAACTTTGATTCATTCATATAAAAAAAATTATAAGCAACTAAATATTGTAGCTGCTTACTATTATAACAGGCTGAAGTCCCCTGTCATCTATATAAGTGGTTGCTTATGATTTTACAGCCTCTTGGATTCGGAATTCCCCTACTGCTCGCTCTATTTCTTCACGAACACAGATGTCCATGTTTGGAACGTAACGGTTGAGCGCATCGATGAGTGGGTCAAGCGTTCGGCCTGATGCGCGATGTTCTTCAAAGGTATCTATCATGCCTCCGATATGCTCTTCGGGGACACACAAAAGCACGCGCTTAAAAACGCATTCACAGAATCGCTCTAGGATGCGCGTTTGCACAAGATCGGGATATCGTGTAACTCCTAAGGCGCTCGCAAGTATATGCTTGCCACCAAATATCGTGATGAGCATTTGTGCATCAGACTCACGCATGAAAAATTTCTGCATTCATGTGATCCCAATTTTCTTCACCGTAGATTTCTTTCCCCTTTTTGTCAGCTCTTTGAATAGCCTCGCCGATATGTGTGAAAGAATTGTTAACCTCAGGAACTCTGAAGTCTTCAAGATTAGGCATGTCGCCCATAGCGACACCATCGAGTTCAATTGAATTCATCGCTTGTTCATTGGACATAGCTTGAGGGTACACCATATTAAAATTTCGTCAATAGATCCGCGCATTGCGGTTGAGGATAAAAAAACCGCCTCATATTTCTATGCGACGGTTGTGAGCTCTGCTCAATCAACTTTTCTTGAGAACGTCATCACTTGGCGGCACTTAGCGATCAATGCCTTTTTGCCATCCTCATCGAAGCTAACGGGCATTTTTATCGACAGTGCTTTTTCGGAGAGCAGTCGACGCACAAGATCGGAGCCTTTGACACCCCAACTCGCGCCTGTGGGTCGTGGTGGGTCACCGAACCATTGCGAGACTGCAAGAGCGCCGGTTGGAGACATGTTGACGTTGCTATTGCCCGCACGCAAGCCGAGTACTCCCAAGAAGTCCATGTCTCCCAAAGAAATGTTGGCAAATAGCTGGCAAGTTATAAAAGTCCCCGAACGATTTCGTTCGGGGCATTTTTTATCTTTATTTTTTTACTCTTTCACTCTTTTACTCTTTATCAGCCAAGCAGTGCCGCGAGAATATCTTTGATGTACCTAATCGTCACATAGGAAACGCCACCCACTTCAGGCTCATCTTTGTCGGGACAATACTCGACCATGTCGACGCTTACCACTGTGCCTGTATTTCGTATAGCGCGCATGAGTGCGACTGACTGCAGGAGGTTGTAGCCGTGCTTGCCGCGGTATCCAGTCCCTGGGGCATCAGTTGCATCGATATCGAAGCTCACGTGCACCGGCGAGTCTTGCGCAAAGTTTGCGGCTTCTTCATAGAGCTTATCGAAGCCATCCCTTTGCGTTTGCACAAGTGTCACCTGCTTCACTCCGAGCCGATTAAGGAACTCAACCTCAGCGACTTCGACACTCTGTGGATCAGCCCCCACATGCAGGAGCTGCGATGGTAGAAGCTTTCTGTCCCTCTCTGCAATATTCCCTGCAGCAAGCAGTCGCTTGTCGCCGTAGCCCATTGCAAGTGCCAAGGGCATGCCATGCGCATTCTTCGTCGGAGATGAATACTGGTTATGGACATCGCCGTGCTGATCGACATAGATGACCCGAAGATCACTGCCGTATTTTTTAAGCGAGGCGATCATGGTCGCAGCTGCAAGCGTGTGGTCGCCACCGATGAAGAGCGGGACTTCATCGTTTAAGTGCGCGAGTGCGGCTTCGAGATAGGCGTAGCGCAACGAATTCCTCACCTGAAAAAGGTGCTTTACGTTAGGTCGGCCGTGGATACGCGATGCGGGTTTAAGGAGTGACGGGAAACGCGTGGAAAGGTCCTCATACGAGACGGCTCTTCCTTTTGCTTTCAAGACCTCGATAAGTCCGTTTTGCACGAGCACTTTGGGTGCGTCGCTTGTGCAACTTCCACCCCCACCCACGCAGGATGGAAATCCGAATGCGTGGATAGATAATTGATTGTTCATTGTGACCTCCCAAGTAGTCAAGTTTTTTAACTGCAAATAGCTAACTGCCTGAGTAACTATCTGAGGTCATCCTAAACAAATTTATGAGCACATGCAAATATATTTTCTAATGTGGAGTAGGCGTACCAAGACAGGCATTAAATTGATCGACGATCGCATTGAATGCGATGATCTCTGCCTTGATACTCGCCGCAAGGGAGTTGAAAACGTTAACGATATTGTTGTAGTCAGCTACCATGGCGTTGTAAGTATTTCTGTCCATGTTAGGGTCTTTCATTTGAGTGAGCTTTACATCGAGAGACGCTTGCATTGTTGCAATCTGTGCCTCGTCCGCAACTATCTTTTGTTGCAGTACATCATCGGGCTTGGTACACGTCGAAGCGGGGCGGCCAAATTCCTCTACTGCGTACCAAACGATCCTGCCTTGGTAATTACCTTCGATCGCCGAGATGCCCAACTCGGTATAATTCTTATTGAGAATATTGGCGCGATGTCCAGGAGAATTCATCCATCCTGTCATAACGTCTTGGCTTGAGACAAAGTCACCCATGGCAAGATTCTCACCGATATTGAGGTAGTCGTATAGATTGCGCTCCGCAAGCATTACGACGTCAGTGCCATCGGGGGCCACATGGGCGAAGTATTGCTTGGCTATCATATCCTTGGCCTTTGTAAGCGCCATAGCGGCGAGCTTTTTGTTGTACGTCAGCAGTCCTAAGCCCTGAGTTTTGCGTTCGGTATTTACGATAAGGAGAATGTCGTTTTCATTAAGGACGCCATTTGCGTTCGGTGTCACTGTGTCGCTTGTGGAGGTAGCAGTAGGAACTTTAATTGTGCTCGACGATGTAGACGCAAGTATCGGCTGTACCACTGGCTTCGGCTTTTCAACATAGAGCGGGCCTGGGACTGAGACGGTCTTCGGCTTTACTTGAGACGAGGGTTTTTTTGCGGGTGTTGTGAGTGCAGTACTTTTCGCAGCAGTCGTTCTGGCTGTTACTTTTGTATCGGTCTTTCTTTCAGTAGCAGACTTTATTTCGCTCGAAGTCGCAAGCTTGGGTGTTGATGAAGGTGAGCGCGGGTCTGTCAAAGAAGCAGAAACATCATTCATGTTTTGATGCGCAGGTGCCTCAATACCCGCCTTTATGACCGCGTTGCCGCCCCGCGAAAGAAAAGCAGGAAGTGCGTCGTCATGAAGCGACAACACTGCGACCAAAAAGACGATCGCAACGCAACCAGCAAGTATGCCTGTAAGTTTTACGATAGAGTGCATCATGTTTTGACTTGGGTATCATCGCTCATAAGTCCGGCACTTTTCGCCAGTGCAGTGTCAATATATACGGCTCCGCGCGGTAAGGTCTTGATGATGCGCCCAGGGATAATCGCCGAGTCGCCATCAGCTAAGAGCTCGCGAAAGATCTTCCCCTTCTCGCTTCCCACCAGATAGATACCGATTAGGTCGATTTGGCGCAAGAATGAAAGCGTAGTGGTCACACGCTTCGTAAATGGATTCTTGCCGGTAGCATCATAAGCGATTATCCAGCGTTCGCCCTCGAAGAGTTCATAAAATCGCTTAGAGTCTTCGGGGAATGGCATAATGCCTGCAGTGTGGCCGTCCTCTGCAACACCCATCGTCGCCATGATAGCACCACGCGGATGGCGGGCGCGCCAGCTGCGCAATTCGTTCTCATAAAAGTCTGCGAGTTGTTCCTGTGTCTGCCCTCTTTGCGTCGACGTATCGATGAGTCGACAACCGCGCTGCACTGCCCGCTCCCAGAAGGATGTTTTCCTCAGCTGCGCATAATTCGACACGCGATTGCTCGGGTCGTAGCGTTCATCAAAGATGCCGATAGTTAAGTATGGGCCTATGACGGATGGGTCTATGCGATCAAGCACCTCGAGCGCGGAGCCTCCCGAGGAGAGAAAGAGTACGTCGCGCCTCTCAGTATCATGGAATTCTTTGAGCTTGCGTGTAATATCCTTGGCAAAGAAAGATGCAGTATCCTCTTCATCCCTGCGGACGTACAAAGTAAGGTTGCCCACTTTTTTTGGAACCACAGCCATATCGATTACATTATACCATCCCACCCGCAAACATCATGAATTTTTTGCAAAAGTAAAATATGCGTATATTACTAGTGCTTATCTTACATTAGCTCCCATTAACCCTTCGATAAGCCCTGCCTCGAGTGTGACGGCCCTCAATTTCTCTATTTCTACCTGCCACTTATTTTTTTAGTGAATATTGGTCGACCTGAGGAGCTGTTTTGGTTTTATCATTATTGATATTATACCAAATTACTGGCCATGCGCGTAGCTTTAGTAACTTCAAGCTTCGGACAAGGAGTCCATGTAACGAGCCGCATCGTACAAACGATCCAAAGTTTCGTCTTTATTTACAACTGCAAGTGGCGTGATGGGGTCATTTATTTTTTCAATGAACATATCTACCAAGGGTCTATATTTTTTGATCAACCACGACTTCCTTTTACCCTCAGGTAAAGCACTTAAACTTAACCCATTTTCTCTGAAATCGAGAAATTTAATAAGGGCCGCCTCAGGGTCTTCTACTATTTCTTTTACGTGCTGTACATATAATGCGATATATTTCTCATCATATTCTGAACTATTTTTATCAACCCCCTGCTCACTAAGAGTTTTTGCAAAGTCCGGATTTGTAAGTGCCCCAACCAATTCAGAAACTCTGCTTCCGAATAAATTTTTAATAGCAGTTATCGCCTGCTGTTCCTCGGAGATCTTCGGATCGAGCGGTAATCCTAAGACTTCTAACAATTTAACACTTTGATCCTCGACAATATCATGCAGAAGGGCTGCGATAACAGAGTCTGCATTCCCCGACACAGCTACAACTTCTTCGGCAACACGTAACGGATGTTCCCAGTATGCACCGTCCGATCTTCGTTGACTCTCATGTGCCTTCCTTGTGAGGTTGAGTGCGCTTAAAATTTTTGCTCTTTCGTCTTCGGTATAATTTGAAATTTGCTCTTCAAAAAGACGTAGTTTTTCGGCGGCTTCTTCTCTGTTATAGCCTTCATGCGAGATCATTTGATTATCTGGGTTCATAGTAATAATTGTCTCGTCAACACATTCTTTATTGCAGACGAAATATAATTTTTAACAAGTACATTATACCCTTTCAATTTCGTCGTGAAAAGAATCATAAATATGCCATTGTGGAGCCTTAAATTCTAACTTGAACTTTTGGTCTCAACTTTGTCTTGTGATGTGTTGGGATGCACAATCGATATGCTATAATTTCCTCATGTTACCAAAAAAAAATATCCCTCGAACGCCAGTTGAAGGTGCGCTTGTGTGCATTAATATTCCTGAAGTAAAAGCAGACCGTGAGCCGCATACGATCGATGAGCTGCGCCTCGGAGCCAAAAATTCTCGCGCTTCGCGTATCGCTACTGAGTTTGACCGCGGACTCAAGTTCATCAAAAAATATCCAAAGTCCGTGACCGTATATGGTTCTGCACGCTTTAAACCTGGAACTCCTCACTATGACGATGCTCGCGCGCTAGGAGCTCGGCTTGCGAAGCTCGGCTATGCAGTTGTTACAGGAGGCGGCCCTGGAATAATGGAAGCGGCAAACCGCGGAGCCAAGGAAGTCGGTGGCGACTCTATAGGACTCAACATCGAACTCCCCAACGAGCAGATACTCAATCCATACACGACCGACTCTCTCTCTTTCTATTACTTCTTCTCGCGCAAGACAACCATGTCGTTTGCGGCTGAAGCGTACATCTACTACCCGGGAGGATTTGGTACGCTTGATGAATTCTTTGAGATCATCACTCTGATCCAGACCAAAAAGATCAGAGTCACGCCTATCATTCTTGTAGGTTCTGATTTCTGGAAGCCGCTTGAGGAGTTCATCACAAAGACGATGCTACAAACACATGCTGCGATAAACAAGAGCGATCTCAAGCTCTTCACCATCACCGACGACCACGCGGAGATCGAGAAGATCGTACTTAAAGCACCGGTGTACTTGTAAAGGACCCCGCGGCAAGCCGACGGGGTATTGAATGCGCTTGAAGACTCGCTCTATCGCACCGCGAGTGGCACGCATTCAACCTTTGCTTCGTCGTCGGGCTATGGAATAAGAATTCCAAGCCACTCCCAATTTAATCACCACTAGGGTACTTCAAAAATTCAGTACTCGCAGACTCTATAAAATTTTTGGTCACTCCCTACGGTCGTTAAAGTTAGGTCGCTGGGACGAAGGTCAAATGAAGATATTTGGTCTTCTTCCTCGCTAGACAAAGTAAGAGAAAATTTATCGACAAAAAAGACGGACTCGCGCTCCGTCTTTTTTTATCTTGAAATTGCCGCCCTGATCAAAGTAACTCTTTCTTTCGCAGGAGCCACAATACGTATGCGGTCACTCCAACTGTTATCACGGTAATTATCCAGAACGCATGGGGTGAATCTTGGAACGGCAGCGGCACATTCATGCCGTATATATTGAATACAATAGAAGGCACCATAAGCAGGATGGTTATTGAGGTGAGGAGTTTGATGACCTTGTTCAAGTTGTTGCCCATGATGGTCGAGTAGGCTCCGCGAATGTTCATAAGTGCACGAAGATTGGAGCGACAAAGTTCTACGAGCTGGCCGTTCTCAAGGTATACGTCTTCGGCAAATTCTTTGTCCTCTTCACGAAGTGTGAGGAATTTTCCTGATAGCAATTTTTGCAGTGCGGTATTGGTCGGCACGAGCGCATCGAGGAGGTCGTTTAATATGGTTTCAAAATTCACGAACTTGATTATCTCGCGGTTGCTTATCGTGCCGGAAAGCCCGGCAGAAAGGCGGCGCACGTCTTTGTTGATGCGAGTAATGTAGCGCGCATAGGAATTATCTACCTCAAGCAGCAAGAGTAGCATGAAGCGGATCTTTTGCGTGGTATTGAACTCTATCTTGCCGTCGATAAAGCGGTTGAAGAATTCGAGCGGCAATTTGCATACCGTGAAGACGCAAGTGTCTGCTACGCCAAGCAGTACTGGTGCAGTAGATATCTGCCCATCTTCCTCGTACGGAATGCGTGTGAATATATAGGTTGTGCCTTCATACTCCTCGACACGCGGCACCTCATACGGATCGACGGCATCTTCGAGCAGTCCGCGGTCTAAGTGAAAATCTTTTTCGAGGCGAATGAGGTCGTCTTCACTTGGATCAATGATATGCACCCATGAGCCTATTTTGAAATCGTCAACTTTCTTTAGTCTCTTTGAGGTAATGGTCTTTTGATAAAAGGAGATCATGTAGATTGGGGATGAGATAGCAAAAAAAGAAAACCCAACAGAAAATCTGTGTTGAAATTATTTTGCTCCCTACAGTATAACTCTCAAATACCTGAGGAGAAAGAGATATTTATATGTGGATCGGTTATACCGTTGGCGCAGGCCCGAACTGGGCGTAGATAAGGAATTCTTTATTGCCGTCTCCTCCGAGTATGGGCGAAGCAAGCACGCCGATGATATGGAAGCCGAGTTCTGCGGTATATGACTCGATACGCATTGCAACGCTTGCGTGGAGCTTGGGGTCGGTGACGATACCTTTGCCTATCTTGTCCTTCCCTACTTCGAACTGGGGCTTGATAAGGGCTATGAGGTAGCCGTTCTTACGCAAGAGTTCTTTGACCTTAGGTAATACTTTTTCGAGGGAGATGAAGGAGACGTCAACGACGATCATATCGATCTTTTCTTTGAAATTGACCTTGGAGACATCTTTGATGTGCGTGCCTTCCATGTTCACAACGCGCTTGTCGTTCTTTATCTTGGCCACGAGTTGACCGTGGCCTACATCGAGGGCATATACCTTGACTGCACCGCGGGTTAAGACCACGTCAGTAAAGCCACCGGCTGAAGCGCCGATATCTAGGACAACTTTACCCTTAAGGTCTATTCCGTAGCGGGCGAAGACGTGGTCGAGTTTGAGGCCTGCACGTGAGACCCAGACGATATCTGAGTTAAGAAGCTTAAGCTCGTGAATGTCGCGAATGTCAAAATCGGGCTCTGTAACAATGTTGCCGTCTACAGTCACCTTACCTTCTTTAATTAGTGTTAGGGCACGCGCTCGCGAAGAAGCAAGCTTGCGCGAGACAAGGGCTTTGTCCAGTCGTATCTCATTTTCTCCATGCATCTATTGAGCCTAGCGCAATATGGCTATAAAATCAATGAGAGACTCCATTCTGTACAAAGAAGGGGGTTAAGATACGTATATTTCTGAAGTTCGAATTATTGCTGTTTTTTATTAAAAATCACTTCGGCCATCTAGTCGGCAACACGATGCGGCGGGATGCCGAGCATGTGAGAACGTTCAAGAAGCTCGAATGTGACGTGATCGTTTTGCTTGCAACCATCTTCGACGACCTTAAGGTCGTAGTGTCCTGACATCTGGTTGTAGATGTCCCACAGACCGCGATTGTTCGCGAGATAGTCGGGTGCATAAACGATACCCTTTGCCATGAGCCTCGCGCCATCCTGATCGGTATCAAGAAGAACGTTGTTGGCAGAGCCTGCAACCATTCTAAGACACTGTGGGTATGTCGCCATGCGCTTCGCACAGACGACTCCACCGAGTGCACATGGGGCATAGACTAGGGCGGAGGGGAAATGCTCGGGCTCGCCGTGCTCATTCAAATTGACGACGGTTGCATGCAGTTCATCCTGTGCACGGGCGAGGGCTTCACGCTCAGACGGTACTTTGGTGCGATTGGAGACATACAGTCGCATGCCAACACGGGCGAGTATTTCTGCAAGCGGCATACCGACTTTGCCGATACCTTCTACATAGACCGAGTGACCATCGAGCTCGTAGCTACCTGTCGCAAAATAGAATGCGGCACGAAGCGAGTAATAGACACCAAGCGCGGTGCCAAGGTTGATGTTGTGAATAGAAATAATGTTGGTGCACTTTGCCTCGGATCATCGAACACATACAGGCCTTCGTGATCCTTAAAGAGTGTGAGCACGGATGCACTGTTTTTGACCGCATTATCTGCGTACATAATTTACTACTTGGCTAAAAGTACCTTCCATCTTTCATCCTACCCTTTTCTTTAGACCCGTAAAGCTATTTATAGCACTTTGTAAATTATGCCAAAAAATACCCGCCATAAGCGAGTATTTTTTAGATTTTGAAATTTTTTTCTAAATGAGCTGCGAAACTAGTGGGTGCTTGCGAACCGCTAGATTATTCAAACGTTTCAGTTTGCGATGCATTGCGAAGTCATGGACCAACTTGGTGTTCGTGAGGCTGTATGTTCTATACTGCCTCCGAACCCAAGGCGGGAATGACGAGCAATGCGCGCAAACTGGAATGTTTGAGTTAGTCTCCGCCGACAAATGTGAGTGCGGTGCCGCCCTTACCTGCGCGTCCAGTACGTCCAACACGATGAACATAATCATCGTAGCTTTGAGGAAGCTCGTAATTGATGACGTGAGTGACATTTGGAATATCGAGACCACGAGCGGCAACGTCTGTTGCTACCATTATCTGCACACGCTCATCCTTGAAGGACTTGAGTGCTTGCTGGCGCTGAGGCTGGGATTTGTTTCCATGAATTGAGGTCGCCTTGAAGCCTTCGCGGCT
>JAYTUL010000033.1:0-8430 GCA_043744555.1 bacterium
CACAAAGAATTCAAGTCTGAGGGCTATTTGGAGTCAGGTATTCGTGAAGCGAGACCATACATAGAACAGTATAATATTTCCCGAAGTCTCGACGAAAAACCAGTCACGCTAGAATCACAGATCGATCGTTTTGGGAGAGACAAGATATATCTTGGATTCAAGAAGGCTTGTCACTCGATGTACAAATTCGATTCTTCCGATGAGGCGCGCATGGCGTACCTGTTAGAGATGGAATCATCCGTTCTGGACTGGCTCAGGCCTGCCCCCAATCAGTTTGAGGGGTTATATTGGCGTGATGAGGTCGGCAACTCCCAACATCGGTACGAGCCGGACTTCGTGGTTGAGTTTAAGGACGAGATTGTAATGATCGAAGTAAAGCCAAGTGTTGAAATAAAAAATACCGACGTACAAGAAAAGAAGAAAACAGCAGATAGGTACTGTGAGCTTGTTTCAAAAAATATTGGAAAATACGGCATTACAAAACCATGGCGCTACTTGATCATACCAACAGAAAAAATAACAATAAGTTCTACGGTGGGTAATTTATTAAAATAAGCACCATCCAAATATTTAGAAAGTCTTAGGGTTAAAAAATAATATGCATAAGTCTTTAATTTCCAAAACCACATTTCTTGAATATCTTTATTGCCCAAAGAACACATGGCTGAAGCTTCACAAGCCAGAGCTCTTGGAGCAATTCACGCTATCGGAGTTTGAGCTGAACCTCGTAGAGCAGGGGAATGAGGTTGAGGCATATGCAAGAAATCTGTTTCCTGGGGGAGTTGAGGTGATATCGTCCGGTGATGCAGCATGTCGTGAGACAACACAATATATGGTTTCAAAAGTCCCGGCAATATTTCAGGCTACATTTATCATAGATGGATTTATTATCAAGGCTGATGTGCTTGCATGGAATAAGCAAAAACAATGCTGGGACCTGTACGAAATAAAAGGAACAAATTCGCTTAAAGAAGACTCGAAAGAACGTGACCATATCGATGACGTTGTGTTTCAGGCTTCCGTGCTTCGTCGGGCGGGTATTACTATCGGAACACATCATCTGATTCATTTGAACAAAGACTATGTTCGTTTCGGCGACCTAGACGTGGAGGCGTTGTTTACCAAAGAAGATCTTAATGACAAGGTTGCCGCTAAGCTTCCTGAGATCGAAGGGCTGATGGAACAGGCTAAAAGTGACTTATGCAAACAAGAAGAGCCCAAAGGTGGATGCGAGTGCTTTTATGAGAGCCGCAGCAATCATTGTGCAACTCTTGCTTATTCCCATCCTCATATCCCTGAATACGGGGTTCATGACCTCGTACGCATAGGCAATAGTAAGAAGAAGCTCGTGCTTATGGTTGAGAATGAATGGTACAGACTTGAAGACATACCTGAAGATTTTGAACTTACAGACAATCAACACCACCAACTTAGGGCGCACAGATCAGGCAAGACGTACATAAATGAAGAGGCGGTGCATGAGGAGCTGGCTAAGTTGAAATTCCCGCTTTATTTTCTTGATTATGAAACATACGCACCAGCAATACCGATGTTCGACGGATACCATCCCTATCAACGTATTCCATTTCAATTTTCGCTGCACATACTTCGGACCCTAGGTGGAGAATTAGAGCAGGTTGAATTTTTGAAGCTGACAGCAGAGGATCCATCAGAAGAAGTTGCAAGTCTTTTGCAACAGCATATCGAGCCAACGGGAACAGTAGTGGTTTGGTACCAGCCTTTCGAAAAAGGAGTTCACAAAGAAATAGGGGGGCGCCTTGTCCAATATCGGCCACTGATGGAGCGTATCAATACGCAAGTATACGACCTCATGGAGATATTTTCTAAGCGACACTATGTCCACCCTGGTTTTCGCGGAAGCGCATCGATCAAAAAAGTACTACCTGTTATTGCCCCAGAACTTACCTATGAAGACCTTTCAATAAAGGAGGGGATGCAGGCGTCTAACTCATGGTGGGAAATGGTTGCCCCCGTAACGAGCGAAGAGCGAAGAAGTGAGATCGCTCAAGGCCTTAAAGAGTATTGTGGACGTGATACATACGCCATGTACGCTATTTGGAAGCACTTACAAGAAAAGGTGCTTACATGAGTTGAATAAGCAGAAGTAATAACTTGAGTTTTATCCGAAAACACGGCATAGTAGCACTTAATGAGCTTATCAGTGGGCATAGTAGGGCTTCCGAACGTCGGCAAATCGACGCTGTTTAAGGCGCTGACGAAAAAGGCGGTTCTTATCGCCAATTACCCATTTGCGACCATCGACCCCTCGGTCGGCGTTGTTTCTGTGCCTGATGAACGCCTACAGAAACTCTCAGAATTTTCTCATTCGCAAAAAACTGTTCCAGCGATCGTTGAGTTCGTCGATATTGCCGGCCTAGTTAAGGGAGCCTCCGAGGGAGAAGGCTTGGGCAACAAATTCCTTGCCAATATCCGCGAGACCGACGCCATAGGCCAAGTCGTGCGCATCTTTGAAGACAGCGAAATAATTCACGTCAACGGCAAAATAGACCCAGTGTCAGATGTGACGACGATCAACTTTGAGCTCATCATTGCAGACATGCAGACGGTAGCGAAGCGGCTCGAGAATATCGGCCGTGATGTAAAGCGTGGAGATAAGGAGGCCGCTAAGGAGCAGGCAGCACTACTTAAAGTAAAGGCAGCTCTTGAAGCTGAAAAAATGGCAAGCAAAGCAGAACTCGATACCGAAGAAAAATTGCTCGTCCAGTCTATCCACCTCCTTACCATCAAGCCGATACTTTATATACTCAATAAGAAGGCAGGCGCTACAAACCTCGATGAAGTGAACGATGAGCGATATGCCAAGCTTCTCGCATACTTCAAGCAAAATGGCGATCACTATGTCGTTGTCGACGCCAAGATCGAAGAAGAGCTGAATGAATTTGAAGGTGATGAAAAGAAAATGTTTGCTGAGGAATTGGGCGTAAAAGGTGATGGCATCAACGAGCTTATCGTCGCCGCATACGACCTGCTCGGGCTTATGACCTACTTCACAACAGGAGAAGATGAGTCACGTGCATGGACCATAAAAAAGCAATCAACTGCGCCAATTGCAGGCATGGCGATACACACCGACTTCAAAGACAAGTTCATCCGCGCAGAAGTCATCAACTGGCAAACCCTCCTTGATTCGGGTTCGTATGGAACAGCCCGCGAAAAAGGGCTGGTACGAACAGAAGGGAAGGATTATGTAGTATCCGACGGCGATGTCATCGAGTTTAAGATTTAAAATTACTTCACTTGCTTCGTCGCTACGAAATTTTTATAAGTCAACATACCAGCCCGTATGTCTTCTTCAAAAATTTCTAGGCTTCTCGCATCTAAAGCAATTTTAAAACTAAAATAGTTTAAAACTTAAATATTACTTTAATCAACAGAAAATAATTAGAATATTTTTTGGGTAGAACTGTCACTGTAATTTCATAGAAATGTAAAATTGCCGCTCCAAAGGGAGCGGCAGTTTGTGGCGATTCAAACTCATTGAATCTATTCGCCATCTAAATATTCCTCAGCGGAACCGAAGACTATTCGGCCAACGATCATTCCGAGAAGAATAGCGATCATCATAGATGCGTCCTTGGCTTTTTGAGCAAATTTCATCAAATTTTCTCCTGTGTGATAAGAAAATGGACCGACTGAACTTTTATAAATATACAGTTCTTTTATAATTTTGTCAAGAATAATTGTACAATGGTCTCTTCGGCATCACCGAGCAAAGCATTAAAAAACCCACATATGTAATGTGGGTTCGCGCGAAGCTTATTTGCTTATTTTTCCTTATTTTTTTCCGGCCAGATTTCGCTCTCGAGTGGGGCGTTCATCGCCATCCACGCAAGGATAGAAACAAAACGCCGCTGGCGACGAAATACCAGGTGCCGATGTACTGGTGAATGACGCTCACGAGTGCGTATAGTGCGTACAGGGTACCCACAAGCACGCACAGGCTGAGGATCAGTTCAGCGAAAGGGAACCGATTTAGAGGATAGGGAAAACGGATCATGACATCTCCTTAGTTGTGTGGGTGTTTTTTGCTAGCGATACGCGCGACATATTCTTCCCATGCGCATTCCTTACAAATGGGGTAGTCATCGCCGAAGGTCAAGTGTTTCATCAACTGACACTTCGGGCATTCTAGCCATGAGTGACTGCGACAACGAATGAATACGGCGACTAGCAGGATGACAACTACAGTGAGCAGGCTCCAACCGAAAACGTTCATGTGATCTCCTTGTCTTTGCGGAACAGTTTGTAGGGGGGGTGAGGCGGTATGAGAGCATCGTATACGCTATAAACATCAGGACGACAGGCAATGCAATGGCATTAGCTAAGTCAGACTAATAAATTTCAGCGAACGAAACTGATAGCATTATATCATTTTTCAAGGTATATGTAAATAGCGCTGCTTTACACATCCCATATTAACCCTATAATTAAGGCTTATGAAGGAATACGATCACACACAAATTGAAGATAAATGGCAAAAATATTGGAAAGATAACGATATTTACCGTACCGAGGAAGATAAGTCCAAACCAAAGTGCTATGTGCTCGATATGTTCCCGTATCCGTCGGGTGAGGGCCTCCACGTCGGTCACCCCAAGGGCTACATCGCAACCGATGTGTATTCTCGTTACAAACACATGCAAGGATTCAATGTGCTACATCCGATGGGTTGGGACGCATTCGGGCTTCCTGCCGAGCAATATGCGATCAAAAATCAGATACATCCACGTGTCGCTGTCAAGAAAAATACGACGCGCTTCAAAGAGCAGCTCGCAAAGATCGGATTTAATTATGATTGGTCACGCGAGATAAACACAACCGACCCTAAGTTCTACAAATGGACGCAGTGGATATTTTTGCAGCTGTATAAAAAAGGTTTGGCGTATGAATCATTCGCCCCCATCAACTGGTGTCCAACGTGTCAGACTGGACTTGCGAATGAAGACCTCGAGGGAGGGAAGTGCGAGCGATGCGGAACCGTCGTCGAAAAAAAGCCGATGCGACAGTGGACGCTTAAGATAACTGAATATGCTGATCGCATGCTTGCCGACCTCGACAGTCTGGAGTGGCCAGAGTCTATTAAGGAGTCACAGCGCAACTGGATAGGCAGAAGCGAGGGGGCAGAGATTGAGTTCGCGCTACTTGATGTTTCCGGACAAGAAGACGGCAAGCATAAGGTGAAAGTGTTCACAACAAGACCCGATACGCTTTTTGGTGCGACTTATGTAGCAATATCTGCCGAGCTCGCAAAAAGCTGGATAGACAGCGGGTGGGATGTTGGTTTGGAGGTGAAGAAATTCGTCGATGCGACTCTTGAAGTGGAGAAAGTGCGCACCGTTGAATTCGGCGAAGTGGGAGAGAAGAAAGGTATCGCGAGTGGCATGTACGCAGTGAATCCTGCCAATAATGAGAAGATCCCTGTATGGATCGCCAACTACGTGCTCTCAGGCTACGGCACTGGAGCCATCATGGCAGTACCGGCGCATGATAAACGAGACTATGATTTTGCTAAAAAATATAATTTGCCGATTATCGACGTAATTGCAAAGAAATATGTACTCACGGGAGAAAATGCTGACCGTCCCAATGTTGAAACACTTGATCGCAGGGTCGTTGACCCTATAGTTGTAGACAAAGAAGGAAATGTGTATTTGATCAAAGAAGGTGAGGCGCATATTCACTTTGCAGGGGGTGGGGTGGATGAAGGCGAAGATGAACAGACTGCACTTGCCCGTGAGATAAAGGAGGAATTGGGTTATACCGACTTCACAATCGTGCGAAGATTGTTGCCGCAAATTATTGTCGAGGGTTATCGACACACCAAGAATAAAAATCAGCACTCTGTCGGGCCCGGATATGAAGTGATTCTTAATTCGGATGCACGCGTATCGTCGGAAATAGAAGATGGAAAACATGAACTAGTAAAAGTAAGCCTTGCGGATGCTAAAGATGCTATTACATGGGAGCATCACCGATTCATTCTCGAACGTTATCTTTCTGGGGACGAGGCATATTGCGAATACGGCACACTTGTAAACTCAGGTAAATTCAATGGCATGGACAGTAGTGATGCCATGAATGCAATCACTGAATTTGTAGGCGGAAAAATGATGAAGCAATACCGATTGAAGGACTGGGTGTTCTCGCGCCAAAGGTACTGGGGTGAGCCTATTCCTATTGTTCATTATGCGGAGGGTAAGGTGTACCCCGTCGATGAGTCAGAGCTTCCTGTGGTCTTGCCGAATGTTGAGTCGTACGCTCCTACGGGCACGGGCGAGTCACCGCTTGCAGATATTTCTGAGTGGGTAAATGTAGAGGGGTATATCACCGCAGAAGGAACATTCAAGCAGGTCAAAGGAGGAGAGTCGGGAGAAGCGAAGATACAAAAATTCAAACGCGAGACCAACACCATGCCACAATGGGCCGGCTCTTCGTGGTACTACTTGCGCTATATCGACCCAGACAACGACACTGCGCTCGTCGATAAGGACAAAGAAAAGTTTTGGTCTCCTGTCGACATGTATGTCGGTGGGGCAGAGCACGCAACGCGGCACCTTATATATGCGCGTTTCTGGCACAAGTTCTTGTATGACTTGGGAGTCGTCAATCACATCGAGCCGTTCAATCGTCTACAAAACGTAGGACTTATCATGGCCTCAGACGGACGCAAGATGAGCAAGCGCTATGGCAATGTCATAAACCCTGACGACGTCGTGAAGACTTTTGGCGCAGATTCTCTCCGAGTATACGAGATGTTCATGGGGCCATTCGATCAATCTATCGCTTGGTCGACAGACAATATGGTTGGAGCACGACGGTTCATCGAGCGTGTATGGCGGATGAAAGAAAAAATAAGAAAAGATACTCCGATCGAACGCGCAACCGATATACTCCTAAATCAGACTATCAAGAAAGTCGGTGGCGATATCGAACGCTTTGGATTCAATACCGCTATCTCGCAGCTGATGATACTCGTGAATCATTTCGAGAAACTTTCGACTGTCCCGCAGGCCGCATATGAGAACCTCTTGCGCCTTGTCGCACCATTCGCACCACATGTATCGGAAGAGCTTTGGAGCGAGCTCGGACACGGATCACATATCTATGGAGAAGCATGGCCTACGTATGATGCGGAGATGATCGTAACTGAAAAAGTGAATATTGCGATACAAATAAACGGCAAAGTAAGGGATGCGATCGAGATTCTACGCACGGACAATGAAGAAACAGTGAAGTCTGTAGCACTACTACGCCCGGCTGTACAAAAATGGCTCGACAGCAAAGTACCTAAAAAGGTTATTTATGTCGCGGGGAAGATAGTAAATATCGTGTTATAACTTTTTTCTCAAAAGCACGATACCAAAATAAGCTCAGCAGTATGGGTTTTTGTTGTACCCCCTTATCTGAGAATAGCCCTTGACATTAAATGGTGAGGTGCTAAAACTATAAATAACCGAGTATTGGAGGGAAACTGTCAATACCAAGATGAAGTTCTGGTGACGACACAAGAAAGGTCATTTATTCTTTTTTCTATTTTTAATTTATGAGCACTGCAACAATCACATTCAAGCCAAAGCAGGTAACAAAACATTTTCTCGGAGCGCTTCCGCGCCGAGCTGCAGATGTTATAACCAAACGCTATGGGCTTGGAGGAGAGGCAAAGAAGATGACACTCGAAGCCATCGGTGAGACCTATGGGATCACTCGTGAGCGTGTCCGCCAGATCGAGAACTTTGCGCTCTCGACCATCCGCAAGTCCGATGCTTTCAAAGAGCAAACCGCAGTGTTCGAGGAGCTACGAGCGACGATGACGGGAATGGGCTCACTCGTTCCGGAGCATACGTTCCTCGGTGAGATGTCTGCCGACAAGGGCATGCAAAATCACATTCACTTTCTTCTTGTCCTTGGTGATCTGTTCGTAAAGCATAAAGAAGATGACGACTTCGCACACCGCTGGAGCGTCGATCAGGCAACAGCAGACCAAGTACACGAATCCCTCCGCAAACTCTACGCCTCCCTCGATGACAATCAGCTCATCGAAGAATCAAAGATGGTTGACCTCTTCCTCACTCACTTGAAGGAAGTCTCAGAAGAATACAAGAACGAAGAGATCCTCAAGCGCTGGCTCTCACTCTCAAAGAAGATCGGCAAGAACCCGCTTGGCGAATGGGGAATGGCCTCATCGCCAAATGTCTCTGCTCGTGGCGTACGCGACTACGCGTTTCTCGTCTTGCGCAAGCATGGATCCCCAATGCACTTCACTGAGGTCGCAAAAGCTATCGGTGCTCACTTCGACAAGAAGGCGCATATTGCAACCACACACAATGAGCTCATCAAAGATAAGCGCTTCGTACTTGTTGGCCGTGGACTCTATGCACTATCTGAGTG
>JAYTUL010000034.1:0-30541 GCA_043744555.1 bacterium
TAGGATGCGCATATGTATTAAATAGAATTAGTTTAGAGTGAATTAACCTTGTTTCTGCTTATGGCGTGGATTCTCGCAGGTAACGTAAAGATCTCCGCGGCGACGCACGGTCTTACATTTTGCACATATTTTTTTGACTGAGGCACGTACGCGCATAATAAATAAAATAAGACCCGCTCTCACTCAAGACAATCCTAAGTCAAGCTCAAGATAAACTTAAGTCAAAACGAGACGAAATCGATATAATAACCTATAACCTTTTAACGATTCGAAGCTTTCCACCGTAAGGATTGTCGTCGAGAGCCACCTTGTCACCTATCAATACCTTAATACGATGAATTCGCATTTTGCCGGCAAGATATGCCAAGACCTCTTGACCATCTTCGGTCTGTACTCGAAACAATGTGTTTGGCAGTGCTTCGGTGATGGTTCCCATGACCAATATTTCCTTTTTCTTTTCTTCGCTCATCTCAAAGTAGTAGTAGCATCCTAGCAGACGCATATTATTAAGTCAAATAATGACTGGGCATAACTTTTAAATTCACTTCAAACCCATCTTTAGTACTATTATTAGCTTGGTATTAGTTTAAAATGGCTTATTTTAGGCATTATTTAATGAAGTTTTGTGCTACACATTAATTTTCCGATCGTAAAATTTCGCAAGTTCACAATCTGTGGTCAGAACTAGTCAACAAATCTGCAGTAAACTTCGAGAAATACTGAGATTATTTTAGTCAGCAATACTTGTAACTACACTTACGGAAATCTTCTTCGCATCATCAGGGAAAGTGCTTTTCCAGAAAGGTCTTAGGCTTGCTTTTGCGCGCAGTACCGTCGTGTATTTGGCCATCGTTCCATTGAATGCTGTCTTAGGTAGGTTAAGGAGATCTTTCTTGATAGCTTCTTCATCGACTATCCAGCTCAATTCTGGTGCTCCCTTTAAGTTCAAATTCAATGTAGTGTTCTTCCACAATGCATCACCTCTTACCTCAGGCATTGCAAAAGTAAGTGCATCGATGTTCTTTATTTGGATATTTTCTCCTGCATATGTAGGCACTAGAGTCTTTGCAAGAGTCTTTATGAGGGCGTCTCTATCGAATACCACCATATAGAGAGAGCCATTCTCTGTTACGACCGCTTTATCATTACTCGATGCTTTGTTAGTAGAAAGCGCAGGATCTCCCAGATCAACAACTATCCCCTGATCATACGCAATCTGTGATGGTGCAAGGTCGCCTCTAGCTTTAGTGCGTAGTTTTGTCTCAAGTGAAACCCTCAGATCATCGCTTGCCTGTTTTAAATCTTGATCAGAAACGCTCTTGGTCGTACCCGTGGCTCCTCCCGTGACCGCTCCAACAGAGCGACCGTAAACCTTTTTTGCCTGAGGTGTTTCTTTAAGTCCGGGAACACTGAAATCTGTGGGAACACTATTGTAATCGGGGCCCGCCTCGTCTGCGTAAATGATGACCTTAATAGTTCCAGTGGTAAGCTTCCCACCTTTGGGCGTTGTCGCTTTTGGTACAGTTATCGAATCGTTGATGCGATAAATTCTTCCTGCGGTGCTTAGGAACCGTGTGTTTTTTATCAATCGCTGTGGAACGGTTTGCTCGTTGTAGACAATGATGCTGCCTGACGCCTTGGCAGTCACAGCTTTTGCGCCCGAGGCCGACACTTCGAGCGAGTCATCGAGAGTTACCTTCATTACTGAGTATCCCAAGCTGGTATCAGTTGAGTTCTTCACAGCTGTAAATATTTGCGTATCAGGAATTGGAATGATGTCGTGCTTGGCAATCACAGAAACTGCAGCCCCGCCAAAGAAATTGAGTATGACAAAGACACCAGCGAGAATGATGGCCGGTATCGCAACCCACGGCAGCCAGCTACCAAATCCTGACGCTTTTCGCTCTTCAGGAAAATGTGGTGGTACATTGCTTGAGTCAGATGGCCTCACATTGCTGCTGTTGTTGTAGGGCCACTCACCTGCTGTTTCGAGGATGTCGGTCTTTATTTGATTTCCTTTGTATAATTGCTCAATAAGAATTTCACGCGGATCTACGGTGACATCAGTTGTGTCCGCTTTGCGTTCATTTTTTATAAACTCTTCGTGGTTTCTTTCGACATGCTCTACGCTTGTTTCATGAGCATGTTCAATGCTTTCGCTCGTGTGATCATAGTCTTCATGAGCAGTCGATTTGTGATGAGTTTCGATATGGTCGGGTTTTGCAGCAGTAACTTTATGGTGAGCCACTTTGGGTGAATGGTGAGTTACTTCATCTAAGGCTTTTGAATGTCCACCTTCGTGGCGCGGATGTTCAATAGCGGAACGCTTATGAGCAGTGTCATGAGACTTTTTTTTGTCGGCCGGTATGATGTCTTGGATGAGGTATTTGGTCATTTTCATGTTACTGCTTAAATGCGGATAATTTTATAATATTAAAGACTACCATAAATTTTATTTCTTTAAATTGTTGAATTTATTTGCAAATATGGTTTCAATAGCAAGGAATGGGTCTTGGAAGTCGGGTTCAAGTACCTGAATGAATTTATTGAGGAAAGTAGTTCCGAGCGAGCGTACGACGACTGTACTTTCTTCCTGAGAGAACTTGGCGAAGTTCGTCTGCTTAATTGCTGCTTCGAACCATTTCGTCGCATCATCATCGACGGTATAAAATATCGTGCGTGGAATGGGAAACTCTGTGGCGAACTGGAGAAGAGCATCTTCAAAAAAGACGAGCCATTCTTTACTTGCACCCTCGAGTAGCTTTTCAATGCGTTGTGCATGCTCGCGAGTACACTTGTTTTCAAGGTAGAGTTTCAATTCGGATGCAGCCGCGGCGGGGGTGGTCTTCATTCCTGATATAAGTGCTCGAATAAGCATATTTTTGCCTGCAGGAAAGGAGATGGACTCAAGCAGAACGTTGTCTTTGGCAAGTGATATGTCGGTAACTTCGCCAGAAATATCCATGAAGAGGAATGTCTGCTCATCGGTAAAGATGTCGCGAATGGTGTCGAATGCAGTATACGAAAATGAAGAAAAGTGAACGTCTGGCACATGCCAGAATTTTTTGATCGACTCATTGATCGACTTGTAAATATTGGCAGGGATCATGCTGATATAGAGAGCGATCTCGAGCTCGCTTGTCTTTTTGCCAAATGGATCTCTTACCTCGTAGCCATTTAACTTCATTTGGATGTTCTTTGATTCCATGATTTCGGGCATGGTGTCGCCGACCTTAGAGCGTGCGAAGAGCTTGGAGTCGCGAAAAAGCTCAATCTCCTTTTGAATGAGCTTGTGGAGTCCCTTTTCGGTGACATTGAATGGCTGAGGTTGATTGTAGTGCACAAGGCGCGTCTGGGAGGCGTACCATGGGGAAGCCAGCACGCAGAATGCCTGATCAACAGTGACTCCCCCGCCGGCCTTTTGCATTGTAGCGAACATTTCTTCAAGGGTTTTGATCATCGACAGTAAGAAACGTTCAAAATTAAGCTTTTCTTGAAATGGGATGTCGCGGCGCGTAGCGAAAATTATCTCAGGCGGTTTACCGCCCTCAATACTCGCAAAAGCTCCCCCTATTGAGGCAGAGCCGATATCAAAAACGATAATAAAATGCTGCCCGCTTTTATTTTTGCGTCCAAACAGAGACATGTATTTATTATACCACGTCCTTCTCGTGAACACTGGTCAATATGTGGAGAATTATTAAGTTGATGCTATTCGAGTACGTCTTTGATACGGCGGATTCCTTGGGCCTCTTCGCATATTAAGAAATATGCGAATGGGTGGAGTGCGTTGCTTAAGAAAGCAGCACTCCTTACTTAAATACGTTCGAATGTTGTGGCTCTACTCGAGAACAGCTTTTATCCGGCGAATTCCTTATGCAACCGCTTCTACGCCCTGAAGACAGTGCGAATGAGCGCAACGCGACATCGCAGACGATGGCTTTGCTTACCTAGATACGTTGGAGTTTGGTTACCCTTCTAATACAGCCTTTATTCTTCGAACCCCTTGTGCCACAGCCTCTTCTTTTAGAATGCGGAATTTTGAGAGTTCGGAGGTGTTGCCTACGTGTGGGCCTCCACAAAACTCTATTGAATAGCGTTTGTCATATTGTGGGTTTTCAACAGTGGCATCTTTGGGGCCGACCGAGTAAACAGAGACGCGTTCGGGATACTTAGCACCAAATTCATGCTCGGCACCGAGCTTTTCTGCATCCTCAAGGCTCATTTCGGTTCGAAGTACTGGGAGTGCCTCACTTATCTTCTCGTTAACTATCCGTTCAACTTCTTTCTTTTGCTCGTCGGTCATCTTTTGTGGATAAGCAAAGTCGATACGCAATCGCTCTTGTGTGATATTACTCCCGCGCTGATGCACCGCTTCGCCAAGCACCATCTGTAGCGCACGCAACAATAAGTGATGTGCGGTGTGCAGTCTAACGGTAGCTTCGGAATGATCTGCGAGACCGCCTTTAAATTTCTGTTCTGAGCCCGAGCGGGAAAGATCTTGATGCTTTTTCATAAGCTCTCTAAAAGTTTTTTCATCAACTTCAATTTCTCCTTCGGTCGCAATTTCTTTTATAAGTTCAAGAGGAAAGCCATGCGTGGTTACAAGATTAAATACAATTTCTCCAGGAAGAATTTTTCCAACTGAAGATATACTATTTGAATTCATAAGTGCTTTTAAATCCAAAACAGCTTTTTCAAATTCTTTCATTCCGCGCTGAAGAGCACCGTAAAATCGATGCTCCTCCATGCTTACTTCTTGTACGATCATAGCATCATTCTCTTTTAAATTTGGATATACATCCTCATATTTTTTTACTACTTCATAAACAAAAGGAAGTATCCCGCCATTTAAAGTGAGTTTCTGTGAATACCTAATGGCACGGCGTAAAAGTCTTCGCAAAATGTAACCCTGATCAGTGTTAGACGGGATTACCCCATCTGCAATCAAAAAAACTGACGTCCTAATATGATCTGCAAAAATACGCGCAGAACGTTCATCGTAATTCTGAGCATCAAGTCGTATATTTCTCATTATTGGTTCAAAGAGATCAGTATCAAAAATGTTATTTTTTCCTTGCACCACCATAGTAAGTCGCTCAAGGCCACTTCCGGTGTCGACGTTTTTCTTTGCAAGTTTACCAGTCACAACACCTCCTTCTTTGAGATATTCCATAAACACATCATTCCAGATCTCAACTACCTCCTGACGATCATCGGCTGCCATGTATTCATCACGCGTCATTCCGTGATTAAGTTTACCTGTGACATCATAGAACATTTCTGTGTCGGGACCGCAAGGACCATTCTCGCCCGCACTCCACCAGTTCTTCTTTGCCAGATCGCCATCCATCCAATAGATGTGTTCTCCTTCTACTTTAGCTTCTTCAAATATTCCTTTCCATATTGCGTACGCTTCTTCGTCCTTGGGTGCGTCAACATTACCGCCAAAGACTGTGACGTAAAGGCGGGATGGATCGAGACCGAGGCCCTCATCCTTTGAGGTGAGGAATTCATAGCTCCACTTGATCGCGTCTTCTTTGAAATAATCCCCAAGCGACCAGTTGCCGAGCATTTCAAAGAATGTGTCGTGTGTGTTATCGCCCACTTCTTCGATATCTTGTGTGCGTACGCACTTTTGCGAATCAGCAAGTCGTGTGCCTGCAGGATGCGGCTGTCCGAGGAGGTATGGTACTAGTGGCTGCATACCTGCAGTATTAAAAAGCACCGAGGGGTCGTTCTGCGGTACGAGTGACGAGCTAGGGATAATGGAATGTCCGCGCTTTTTGAAAAATTCAAGAAATCGTGAACGGATTTGACCAGAGGTAAGCATAGAGGAGATTATAGCTATTTCTTGCGATTTCACAAAGTTCTCGCACTCGAGACATTACATAAGTTTTTTTGCCTAAACTTCTAAAAAACTCGCCTTCAATTTTGCCAGCGTAAAATTGTTGCTCCGCACCACGAGAGTACTTCCAGTTTTGTAAACAAAACTTAGGTCGCTTGGAAGGTTTGCCGTCCCAAAGGGCGGACCAGGCCAAACCTTCCTCCGCGAGGTTTTTTAAAAGTGAGGCGGCGGATTTAAAAGTCTCCCTGTTTACCTGCGGTGATATTTGTCTTGCTTATCGTGCTTATCTTACGATTGTTAGCCTAGTCACGGATGACTTCGACTGCGTCGCCGTCGAGGCGGAGTATTGTCGAAGCTTTGTTGTCGAGCTCGCCGCCATCGATATAGAACTCGACATCGGTGCCGAAATATTTCTGCGCTTGCTCGATAGTGGTTGCGGGCGGCATGCCCTCGGCGTTGGCTGATGGTGCAACAAGTGGGCCGACCTCGCTTATGAACGTACAAAGTTCGGGATTATTGGGGAGGCGGAATGCAATCGTATCTGTACCGCGCGAAAGATATTCGAACTGATCGTCGAGTGTCGGCAAGATTATCGTATACGGCCCCGGCCAATAGGCGCCGAGCTGTGTGAGCAACACTTCTGAAAGTTCGATACCAAATTGCTCAAGCTGACCGAGTTCCGAAATAAGCACGATGAGCGGCTTCTTGGAATCACGATGCTTGAGATCATATATGCGGTCGACTGTCTCTGTGATGAGAGCGGAGCCCACTAGTCCATACAGCGTATCAGTAGGAATGACCCCGACTCCACCATTAATGAGAATCTCGGCGACTGATTGTGCCTCGGTTTCAGACTCAAGCTGGCCCTCTTCCCGCAGCCGCTTAGCCTCCTCATCAGCCTCATCAATATCATCAAATTCGTCTCTATCGTGTCTCATGGTAAGTAATTATAATTTTAATCTTAGAACTTTTGTTTTTTGGATGCAATACGAAGTCCTGGAGCAACATTGTGTCTCTCTGGACTTATGAGTGATAAGTTTGCCAGAACAACGATTGGGAAGGACGAGAATAGTGCGCAAAAACAAGAGTTCTAATCGGGTGTGATAGTTGAGCCTATGAGGGGGTCTAGACAATGCTCGATAGCATCGATCCCGACTATTTTTATCGTGAGTCCATGCTCTTTGGCAAGCGCGATAGCAGACTGGTCTGCTGCCTTAAGGTTCTTCTCAAGTACGCGCGATGCGCTCACTGTGCGCAATATCTCTGCTTTACTGTCTTTCTTCGGGTCTGCATCATAGAGGCCGTCGACACCGTTCTTCGCCATCACCAATAGATCTGCCTTTATCTCAAGCGCGCGCTGTACTGAGGTCGAGTCAGTGGTGAAGTACGGCGCTCCAAGTCCTGCCGCAAATATCACCACCCGCCCACGCTCAAGGTGGCGGAGTACGCGTCTCGGCATGTAGTCTTCGCATATCTGATGCATTGCGATAGCCGATGACACTCGCGTCTCAATACCCTTGCTCTCGAAGTAATCGCGAAGCACAAGCGCGTTCTGAATGGTTGCGAGCATGCCGATATAGTCGGCGGTACCACGCTCGATAGACAACTTCTCGGTGAGTTCTTTTCCGCGGAAGAGATTGCCACCGCCAACCACCAGAGCAATGTGATGCCCCTGCTCAAGCATGACGCGAATCTGTGAGCAGATAGCCTCAAGCGTTGGCTCGTGATACTGCCTATCCCCCGCCCCCTTCGAGCCACTCAAGCTTTCACCTGACAGTTTTATAAGAAGTTTCATGTATTAACTAATAACACATAATCTGACACTTATAAAGTAAACAATTTACAAGTCATCATTTAGTATTTAATTTAATTTAGTTTCCTTTGTTCAGCTGAGTGCGGGTCATTGGACCAACGTTTCCGGTGGAAGGAATTGTATATTTTGCCTGATATGCCTGAACAGCTGCTTTTGTGATCAAACCAAAATACCCCGTAACGGGAGGCTGTAAAAATCCTTGCTTTATAAGAAGGGTTTGCAATTGCGTGACTTCCTTGTTACGTGAACCCACATTTAGATTTAGAGTAAAAACATATCCAACCATGCCAGATGTTGTGCTGGTTAAAGTCGGCGCAGTGATTATGGATGTGCTTCCTTGATTAAGAGCTAAGCGGGTTTTTAGTCCTACGCTTCCTACTGCCTCCAAACCATGGGACGTTTGGAACTTTTTCACAGCCGCCCATGTCAACGGGCCGAAATAACTATTTATCGGACCTGCATAAAAGCCATCTGCTGCTAATCTTTTTTGCAGCTCGGTTACATCGTCCCCGCTATTACCTATCTTAAGATTGTGTGTAAAAACAAATGCTGTCGCCCCAAGAACTTCCCCGGGAGATATATTGTGAGAAGCAGGAGTCGGCAACTGATTAGATGTATTGCTTGCTTGTGTAGTCGTTGATACTACGGGATAGATACACGCACCATTATCTTGATTTGCGACAGTGGAGTAATTTGCGGCTTTCTTGTCCATGCAACCATAGAGTGTGCTTGACCCCCCACCCCCACCTCCACCACCACCCCCTCCTGATGAAACAGGAGCAGGCGAAGGAGATGGTGCTGGCGTTGGCGTCGGAGTTGGTGCAGGAATAGGGTAAGTAAAGGCAAGATCTTTTGAAACCGTTTCTCCGGGAATAAACGCCGCATAGGTTAAAGTACTTGAACCTTCGGTTTCAATTCCACTGTTTATGGCGCTCGAAGAAACAGTGAAGCGAAGAGTTCCTGTTCCTTCCGCAACAAGTAGCTGTTTCTTTGTCGGATCATTGTAACCATATATTCCTGCTTCAGTTGCACTCACTTGCCCGGCAAGTGTTGTTCCATAGTAAGCACGAATTATTGTTCCAGCGGGCGCACTTGTGGCATTTATGGTTACATTTCCATAAAACGACATAGGAAATGCGGGTAGAGCGCTTGCTGATGCTCCTAACGGAAGAAGGAGTGTAATTGCGATAATTATTTTTTTCATAATTAGTTTTTTATTTCGTCATCGTCAATGAGTCGGTAGGAAGATTCCTTACAAGGAAGTCATTATCCCAGTCCTGTGTCGTGTAGCTATGAGGCTGACTCGACTCATCTGACCAGAGGAAGGTAGGTGAACCAGCTACTGCTGCACCGTCCGTAGAAGCTGCAAATGAAGCACCGCTATTGGCGATATTTACACTAACACTAGCACCAACTACAGCACCAGCTATAATTGCCTTCAAGACGTAAGTCTTTGAACCGCTAATTTCCTGATCCGTCGAAGAGGTACATGTAACGGTAGATCCTCCGTATGCACAAGTTGTGTTGCTTAGAGTCGTAGATTGATTTGAAGAATCATACAAATTGAACGATGTAACAGAGGCGGTAGATGTTGCGATGTTAAATTTAATAGTTCTCCATGCAACTGTACCACCGGCATCAGCTGTAACCATGAACTGGTAGATCGACTGCGTTCCGTTGTTGAGAACGGTTGTAGGAAGAGCTACATTCGTGATCGTAGGCTTAGTCTTGTAGGCATACATCTGGTTGCCTGAAATATTTGGGTAGTAGCGTGACTTTACTCCGTTGGAATTTATTGCCTCATATCCTGAAAGTGTCAGTCCCACTCGGGCGCTTGTCGATGCGGAACCGGTCCCAATTGCTCCAAGATTTGCATACACATCAATAATTTTACTTGAATTGCTAGGTATCGAGATCGTAAGTCCCGTTGCGGTTGCAATGTTTCCACTAAAAGCCTGGCGCCTTAGTTCTGTTGCTCCATCTTTAAAAACCAACTCAATGATCGCGGTGGCATCCTTGATCGAAGAAACATTTGCGGTAAGTTCGTCGATCGTATAGCTGTCATTTTGTGCAGCAAATTTAAATGATCCGACCTTAGGCATTGTGTTCGCAACAACGAGTGCTGAAACTGGGGTCGAAGCATCTAAGGCGGCAGTTATCGATCCGGACCCCGTCGTGACGGTTTGCCCGAGAATAACAGGGGTGACAACTGGATTGCCGGTATTTGCAGAGATTGCCTCAACGAGAAGGCTTGATGTTGTCGTTGCGCCAGGAGCCATCGCTCCCGATAATGTGGCGTAGATTGCAATGGATATTGGGCTGTTTTGAGGTAGTGGCATATTTGCGAACCAAAGAGTATAGCCTGAAGATGTGGCAACAATATTAGAAGTTGTAGTTCCAACAACAAGATAAATATTGGAAATATTTGCTAGCGTACTTGTGCTTCCCGAAATATACAATCCTAGATCGATCAGCGTGAAGTTATCCGATGCTCCAGTTGTGAGCCTGTATTCTCCAAGCTTATACGCAGCTTGAGGTGTAATGACTGTCTGGTTTGCATATGCGGAATATTTTGTTAGCGTGAGGGTGCCGAATACTGGCTGATTGATGGTAATTGGACCTGAAATTATCGGAGAGAAAGGTAGGCTTGATACGGAAGGAATAACGGGTGCAAAATTTACTCCATCAGATAGGGATATATCAGATAACTGCTGTAATGCGAATGAAAATACTTTTCCTCCTCCTGAAATATTGGCAGTCATCTTTATCACGTGAAGCCCTGGAGCAATAATGGTTGGAGTCGCAAAAGTGGGATATCCTCCAGCAGAAACTGACGCCACAGTAGTTCCATACTGAATATTATCTATGTATAATTTCAGATTAGAAATATCTCCTAAAGAAACGGTTCCGCTTGCATAAAGCCGCATACTCGAAAGCACTGCGCTTCGAGACCCGATAGCGAGAGTCTTCTGCCACACAACCACACTCGAAGTTGCGTCGTAATTACCTACAGTGGGAAGTGTTCCTCCAGAAAAATCGGCCGTAGTAACTGGCGTTACCGTTGCCGAGTCATTCTGAAAGCCGTTAAGTGAGGTAGGTGATTTTATGTATATTGCATAACCTTTTGTCTCACGAAGATCATTGATTGTATTTATCTCAATCGTATTCGTAACATCAGCCGACCTTACGGCTAGTTTCCATGGATCTTTTAATCCAACTGAATCAGGATTAAAACCAAACGAAGCATCAGTAAAATCGATTACCGAATCATAATTACTCGTATTACTAAGCAAAGAATTGAGAATGTGGTCAGGGTTATTTGTGTCTACAACACTACTCCCCTGAGGTTTAGCGTAGCTTGGATTAGCGACTCCAAATGAATACCAACCCGCGCCGGAATATGTTCGGGTAAATAGTCTTTCATTTGGCGTTGTGCTTGCTTTGTAGTTAAAGGTCAACGTTTGTGTTGTTGTGCTTTTATTGTTGATGAAATAGCCATAGAGAGGCGTAAATTCAGCCTGAGCAAGATCGGCCATCGTAGCCCAGCCCGATGGTCGTGATGCGTCAAGAATAAAAATCGAAAAATTGTTCAGATTTTCAGGGAGTGAGAAGGAGTGGGAGTCCAGGAGTCTTGGAGTCGAAACGATATTCCATCCCGAATTTAGCACTATTTGTTGGCTAAAGGCCGAAGCGTTATTACAAAAAACAAAAAAAATACTTACAAATAACATCACTGAACTCAAACTCAGTTTTTTGATAGTGGGCATGGTAAAAAAATCAACTTACTATATTAAATAACTTAGTCAGTATTAAATAATAGATTCAAACAAAAAGCAAATAAGAGTCAAAACGAGCTGATGCCGGTGGCTTCCATGATGCGGTAGAGGGAGGCTTTCCAAAGGGTGTCGTCTTGGTAGGTCTCATATTTTGTTGTTGAGGTTGCGCCGGTGTTGGCCCACATCTTTTCGAAATAGATATTTGCGTCTTTGTAGGCACTAAACTGATTCGCGCCTTGGACCAAAATATCTGACTCAAGATTGAAGCCACCAATATTACGGCTAGTGAAGTTGGCAGAGCCGAGCAGCATAAAAGAAGAAGTGGCTGAGCCCCCCATCAGCATCTTGGCGTGGCATTGCTCGCCGTGGGTATCGCACCATCTCAACTGAATGCTATCGTTTGAGCTGTTAATAAGCTCCTTGGCTACGGGCTGATTTGGAATACCTATCTTTACTTTACCAAATGCGCTTATGTTTGGGTCGAGTATTACCCGCACGTGCACTCCACGATTGGATGCATCAATAAGAGCGCGGATGACATCGCGGTCACTTAAGTAGAACATAACGAGCTCGAGATGATCTCCCATCTTCGAGCCCTCAATAAGCGCGAGCACTTTGTCCTTGATCAGCTGGTTGCGATAGAGTGAAACCTTAAGCGAGCCTGTCGCATCGTTTACATTACCGATGTTGTAGACGGGCAAGCCGGAATTGGCGGACTCTGCGATGTGGCTTTCATTCTCAAGTACAGCCTTCCACATTTGGTCGTCTACCTTTAAGAGCACATTACCATTCGCACTCGAACCATCATGTGGATTGGCAGAGGTGACGATAGTAACCATCTTTTGTCCGACCTGCTTACTCCCCCTCATGACAGGCTCGTCGGCGACCATAAGCTTCTCGTGGTTGGCTTTAAAGTTGAGTAGTGCGAGCCATGAGCGTAGCGTTACCTTACTTCCGCCGTACTGAAATGGATGATTGAGCCAGCCGCCAGTTGTCGAATTGCCTGTCCATGAATAAAACGGTCGCCAAAATGCACTGTAAAACAAATTACTATCTGGAAGCTCTGTGAGATCCGAAAAGATGACCAGAATTCCATTTTGTCGCAATTTTTCAAAATAAGTCGATACAACTCCACCGTACACAGTGTTGATTGGGTCAGTGATGAGTGCAATTGCAACGTGCTTGTCTTCGGCCTTCTTGGCTAACAAGGATTGGGTAAGGTCATGAGCAAGTTCTTTGGTTTTTTCGGGACTCTCTCCCTGAAAATCGTTAAACAGGAACATATCCAGAAGTATCGAATGTTTTGCAGCTGCAATAGTGTGCTCTATCTGGGACCAGATGTGCTGATCGCTCACCCGCTTACCAAACTTATCAGTGTATGTTGTGTCTGCCAAAAAATGCACACTGCTATCAGGAACATTGTATGTATGCGCTGTGCCGACCATGAACTCGGGCACGGGCTTCCACCACTGATATGCGAGCATGAAAACATACACAACGAGTATAAGGCGGAGAAATTTGAGTAAGAGTTGGAGCATGAATTATTTGGGAGTCGGAGCTACGTCAACGTGGGTATTGAGACATGCCTTGAGTTCTGTAGATGGAGTCCAACCACATTCCCCGCTTGGCTGTACTTCGCACTTGGCACCCTTGTAGCAGGAATATTCGGGACGATACATGCAGTTGGAGAGCATTTCTTTATCGCCACAAATTTCACCGCTACAACCTCCAACTTTACATATTTTGGTGGGTAAGACGTGCAGGTCTTTGGAAGGAACTACAACTGGCGGCTTTGTGGGGGTTTTACTTTCGGGAGAGGAAGTTGTAATGGCGGATATGGGAGTTGTGGTTGAGGTTTGAAGTACATCATTCTTTGCAGAGCCAGAACTGAAGCCGAGATAGTAGAGGGTAGCAGATGCCAGTAGTGTGGTAGCTACACAAAGGAGCAAGATGATAGTTATTTTTTTGTCTCCCATGGTCATATTAGTATAGCAGTAACTGCGACCTTTGTTATTTATTGGCTTAATCGAGTACAGCTTTGCGCAAATGGCGGCTCGCACGCTTGTCGCCCTCGTCTTCTATCTCACCCATTATCTCTTCGAGAATGTCTTCCATGGTTACGAGTCCGACTATATCGCCCACGCTTTCGGCCTTGTGCACCAAGTACATATGCGAGCGTTCTTTCGTCATAAGACGGAATACGTGTCTCAAGTTTGCTGTCTCATCAACCGTTGTAAGCGTTGAGGTGAAGTTTATTAATTGCTCATCGCGATCATCAGAATTAAGCACGCGCATAACGTCATTAGTGTGCACGTAGCCGACAAAATCGTTTGGGTTGCCAGTGTAGACCGGAAAGCGCGAGAAGCCTGACTGGGAAACGTAGTAGGCAATTTGTGCGACAGGAACTTCGCCATTGAGCGCATCGATATTGTTTTTCTGGGTCATGATCTCGCCGACTGGTATATCGTCGAATTCGAAAATATTGTCGATCATCTGTCGTTCGCGGCGGTCAATCTCGCCGTGTTCAAGTCCGAGATCGCTCATGATGCGTATCTCTGCTTCGGTAACATTGCCATGACCCTCGGCATTAGTGACTTTCTGTATGATGCGTTCAAGCATAACAAAAAGTGTTGCGATCGGATAAAGCAGAAGATAAAAAAGGTAAATGGGATAGCACAAAAATTGTGCAACTTTTTTGTTGTGTGTTATAGCGAATGACTTAGGAAATATCTCACCGAAGAGAAGAACGGCTATGGTCGAAAGTCCAGTAGCAATACCAAAGCTCCACGAGCTGCTCTCATCCATGGCAATGAATGTCGCGAGTGAGCCGACAGTGATGTTGACTACAGTGTTACCAAGCAGAAGTGTCACGAGTAAACGATGCGGATCATCCTTTAGGAGGGCAACGATGTCGGCATTGCGTTCCTTGTGTTCCTGCATAAGCCGTATCTGACTGATACGCAGAGAAAATAGCGCCGTTTCAGAAGCAGCAAACAGCGCCGAAAGAACTATGAGTACAAAAAAGATAAAAAAATACATATAAGATTTAGAGGTGGAGATCTCTCAAGTGAGCGCGAAAATCGTCACCGATGTCATCACGCTCTAGAGCATATGCGACCATTGCCTTCAAGTAGTTGAGCGGGTCGCCAGTTGTAAGCCACTCACCGTCTTCAACTTCCTCAACCATAAACTTGCCTCCCTTAGCTACATACTCACTTATCGCATCAGTGACCCAAAGTTCTCCGCCCTTGCCGAGCTTTGTCGTTTTGAGTATGCCTACTATCTCAGGCGTAAGGACCATGCGTCCGAACTGCGCCAGCTGCGAAGGCGCTTTGCCTATAGCGGGCTTTTCTACAACTCCCTCCATCTCTCTTGTGCGGTCTTTCAGCTTGACGATACCGTAGCGATCGACGAGATGCTTGGCGACCTTTTGAACTCCTATGACAGGCGCATTGTTCTCCTCATAATTCTCGATCAACTTTTTAGTGAATGGGGTCTTGGAGAGAACAAGGTCGTCTCCCCATGCGAATACGAACGGTTCGTCTTTGATGAGGCTTGCTGCAGAAAGAATGGGTGTGCCGTTTCCATAAGGACCTTTCTGTCGAACATAAACGAAATTTGCCATCGACGATATCTTACGGATGTCTGCCAAGAGCTTTAACTTGCCAGAAGCTTCGAGTGAATGTTCAAGCTCAAATGAGCGATCGAAGTGATCTTCAAGAGACTTCTTGTCCCACTTGGTGACAAGAATAATGTCTTCGATGCCTGACAAGACGAGCTCCTCGACGACATACTGAATGATCGGCTTATCAACAATAGGAAGCATTTCCTTCGGTTGAGATTTGGTCGCTGGAAGAAAACGCGTGCCGCTGCCCGCTACTGCGATAACTGCTTTGCGAACTTTTTTAACCTTCGTCTTCATTATGCTGACGAGGTTTTCTTGCGCTTTGGATGAAGTCTTCCTCTAAGTCGGAGCTTGTCGTGCGAACGAAACGCTCCTCGATATACCAAAGTGCTTGAAAGATAAAGAGTACTAAGAAAGTAACATACGCTGCGATGGAGTATAGTCCATATCCGCATGACGCACCAATTGCGGCCACGACCCAAAGCCCAGCGGCGGTCGTAAGCCCTGTGAGCACCTGTCGCTGAACGAAGATGACACCTGCGCCAAGAAAGCCGATACCGACAACAATTTGCGAAGCGACACGAAGTGGATCGAATACGAAGCTCTCTGCATACTTCGTAGACACTACTCCCGACATAACAACAAAAAGACACGCTCCAAGAGAAACGAGTCCGTACGTACGCATTCCTGCATGCTTACCCACACGCGAGCGCTCTGCGCCAATTGCGAGCCCAAGAATGACCGCAAAAGTCAGGCGAAGCATGAGGTCGAAATCTGAAACAGAGAATAATTCCATGATGGGTATTATACAGTAGTTTCTAAATTGCTGGAAAGGTGACTCATTATTATTCCTACAGAGGTACAGCTTGAGAACCTATTGGACAAAGCTGTGCTCCTTCTTCGATGACCGCATCGATGCGGGCTTTACCCAGGCCAATTATCTCGAGTTGATGAGGGTTGTTAAGGATATCGCGACAAAGAACTACTCCCTTTCCAAGAAGCGCACTCTTGTGGTTGGCCGTAAGCGTAGTGAGACAAGTGATGGGGTGTGTCTGTGTACGCTGTACGAGATCCTGAAGGGTGTGGCCTTTGGGATAATTCCAGCCCGTGAGTGCGAGGCCTGCACAGTTGCCATATTGAATAGCCTGCGAAGTGAAGCTTGTGTTGGTGATGAGCCAAGCGCGAGTAAAGTAGTCCTTCTCTTCGTCGGTTTCTTCAAGTCTTTTCTGAATATCCTGAAAACGCGCATGTACATAGAGTGCGACCTTCACGTCTGACTTTGTGTCGGGAGAATTGTGATACTTGGCTTCGACAAGAATACGTTCATTACTCTTCTCTGCAACAACGTCTACTTCATGCTCCACGCACTGCCCGCGCACCATCACACCCACCTTAGTATCGTAACCTTCTGCTTTGAGTATTTCGGCGACAAAACGCTCGAATGGGAACCCTGAAGGTCCGAGCTGAAGTATCGCTCGCTTCAAGCTGTATTGTGCTGCGACTGGTCGGCTGTAGCGCTTCAACAGTTCGAAGGCATGCTTATAGATATCATTCGTGTGCATTCCGTCTTTAAGATCTTTTTCTGTATGCAAGACAATCTCATGCACGAGATCGTCGCTTGCCATTGCGGCATGAAGCGAACGTACAAGCTTTTGCTTGTTCCATAGTTCTCGCTCGCCTGAGGCCTTGATGATGTAGACGCTATCTTTGTCCATTATTTTGCTGGAGAATTGGCGTTCGTTGAGTTTAAAATATTTCCTTTGGGACTAACCCAATTTGTCTTGACCATATGCACTGGAACTTCTCTGCCATTTAACATCAAACGAATGACGGTGTCAGCAGGTGCATCGTAAACTTCCTCGAAAGGATAGACAGTGGGCAACTGCACGCAAAGCGAAAGATCAAGCATTTTGTCGGTGGTAGTAAGCGAGATGATGACAGTACCTGGGTTCTCGGTGTCGGGCTTGATGCTCATTGCAACAGAGTAGCACGAATGTGGCAAACGGATCTGACCGTCATACCGATGTACTCCATCATTGAATCCATCGAAAATTCGCGCAGCTTTAGAGTTGGCAATGAGGGCAGTGCTTGTGGCGACACTACTGTCGGTCTGTTCTAGTTGTACATACATATAGCCGAGAATTCCGCCCGATATAATAAACACTATCAACAGCATCCATTTCAACATATATATCTTTCGTTTATATTAGTGATCTATTTGATCGACTTCATCACAACCTCGAAGATAAGCGTGGCGTTAGGAGGAATGACTCCTCCGATTCCGTTCTTGCCGTAAGCAAGTGCGGGAGGAATTGTGAGTCGTCGCTCCTCGCCGACCTTCATTCCAAGTAAGCCCATCTCCCATCCGGGGATAACTTGACCTGCCCCAAGCACAAGCGACAGCGGTTGTCCGCGAGGAATACTTGAATCAAAGACTTTACCATCAGTAAGCTTGCCGGTGTAGTCAACGCTTATCGACTGACCCTTAAGAGCCCCGAGTCCGGTGCCTTCTTTAATGACTTCTACTTTTAATTGGTCACTTTCTGGTTGCATGGTATTTGTGTTGGTTGCTAATTGAGTTTGTGGTTGAGTTGTCGGCAGATCCTTTGCAACAAGTGATGCCTGTTTCGTGACCTGAGGTTGTGATTGTGGATGCTCTGGATAGACTAAATATATAAGTACAGCGATAGCGGCGACTACAAGAACAATGGCCCCATCTTTAAGTAAGTTTGCATCTTTCATGTCCATAAGTATATCGCACTCACGTAGCTGTCGCTAGTGAATTAGCCCAAAACAGTGCGTCTAGAACTTAAGCATCTATTGTCCCGCCACCGAGACACTCTTCGCCTCGATAAAATACGATAGATTGACCTGCTGCTATCCCCTCCTCATTCGCTTGAAGTGACACCCGAGACTCATGTGCACTCATTTGCTCTACAGAGATAGGTATGAGCTTTCCGCGGTAACGTATACGGGCATGCACGCCTTTACCACAGATATCATCATGTGAAATAAGATTGAGCTCGGAAATGTTGAGTTTTTTTGCTTTGTGATCCCCCTCATCAAACACGGTTGGATCACGATGGGAGACGGTTATCGTATTCTTTTCTATATCTTTTGCTATGACAAAATACGGCTCTTCGTTGGCCGAGCGTTTGAAGGTGGTGAATCCGTGCCGCTGTCCGATGGTGTAGAGCATCGCCCCCTCGTGCGTGCCGATGACAACGCCCGCTTTATCACACACATCTCCTTTGGTCGTCTTCAGGTAGTGCTTAAGAAACTCTGGCATGTCGACTGCCCCCATGAAGCACAGCCCCTGACTATCTTTCTTGTCAGCATTCAAAAGTCCGAACTTGTGCGCAAGGCGGCGTACGTCCTTCTTTTCCAAATGCCCTACAGGAAATAATGTATGCGCAAGCTCTTTCTCGGTGAGTGTCCAGAGAAAGTATGATTGATCTTTTTCTTTATCTACTCCCATAAGAAGCTTATGATGACCTTCTGCCACTTCGACACGTGCATAGTGTCCGGTTGCAATGAAGTCCCCACCGTGGGAAAGTGCGAAATCCAAGAATGCACCGAACTTCACATACTTATTGCACATTACATCTGGGTTGGGCACTCTTCCTGCTCCGTACTCGCGTATCATATAGTCGACTACCTCTGCTTTGTATTCTTTTTCGAGATCGAGGGTGAGAAATGGGATACCGAGCATCGCGGCAATACGCATGGCGTCGCGCCGCTCTTCCCGCCATGTACACGGCAAAAAATCCGCCTGCCAGACTTTAATAAATACACCAATAACTTCATGTCCAGCCTCCTTAAGTAGTGCCGCCGAAACAGAAGAGTCCACCCCACCGGACAGTCCTACGAAAATTTTGCCCCTTTTCTCATTCATAGTGCACACAGTAACATGCTTGCTGTAAGCACTCAATCTTGCTACGAAAATTTTGATTATCATGCCTAAATTCACCCACCATGCGAAAACCCTCCTATTGAGGGGGCAGTTTTGAGTTAACTATATTTCACTTGGAAGTTGAGCTTCCAAGTGAAGTCAGGGCTTAAAAATCAGAAAGCAAAAGAGACTTTAATATCCGACTTGCTTGCCTGTTCTGTATGTTCAGGTGAAGGCGGGCGAGCACGGAAGACAAACTCATCGCTCAGATGACACATGCGCGAGGACTCCGCAGTGTCTGTGCCGAGCGACAGCCCGAAGACAGAATTGAGGAAAAACACTTCTGGGCTGTCATTGCGCTCTGAAATTGTCTTCATTGCAATCCGCATATAATCAGGACTTGTGGTGGCAAGGCGCAACTGTGGTCCTGTTTCAGGTGGACAAAGTTCAAGTCCCAGTTCGTGGGCTCGCACATAGAGCTCGTCGGTGGTGGCGCCATCGGGGAATCCTAGTTCCTTGACGGTGAGGCACACAAGGTGTGCTGATTCTTTATTGGTGGAGATATAAAAGTCTGTGGAGTTGAGGATGTCATGGGCAACAGCAGGAATCCGGATTCCTTTATCCATAAGTGCCTGCACTAACTCATCTTTGGTTTTGCCACCAAGCTCGATATCGTAGAGAGCTAACTTGCCTTCAGGGAAAGAAGTGTAGACATGTTCGATGCCCTCAGGTAGTTTTTGGAATATGCCCGGCTCAAGTTCGCCGACATAGGCTTTGGTGTTTTCGTTTATTTCGCTCGGCACGTTGGCAATCTCTGCTTTGGTACATTCAAAGATAACCAACATATCTTCTTCAACATTACGATTACTTCGGATATCTTTTATTAGGGATCTAAAGGCGCCAATCTGGAGAGAATTATCTATCCCATATAATTTTTCCAAGCTCGTCTTGTCTAGTTTTGGATGAGCAAACTCAGGAAAGGCGGTGTAAAAATCTTCTTTGAAGTTACGGTCTTCGAGGAGCTCCTTGACGCGAGGGTCTGTGCCAAAACCCGAGCTTTGGATAGGATGGTCGATCTCATAGAGAAAAGTCAGATCATCCTTTGTGAACGGTACTTTCTGTAAATGCTTGAAGTGAAGTTCGCGTAACATCTTCATGTCTGCCATTTTGTCTGCCCATTTCTCACCACCCTCCATATCCTTTAGCTTTTCGTCTACCACCGGAGTAATATAGTCATCCAGATGCTGTTTGACTTCTTCGTTGAAGATAATGCCGCGAACTTCTGTTATTCCCTGTTCTTTGTTGTCTATTATGCAAGCCCTAGGAATGGTATTTTGCCCATCAACGTCTTTCGAGAAATATATTAGAACGTCACTTGTTTTAAGATAACTTCCGGCAAAACCCTCTCCGGCTATGCACCACTTTGTTTGAAATCCTTGAAGCGGAGCTATCAAATCTTCTGAGGATGATCCTTGCGGAAAAGTTCTCCATTCTCCCTCGGTAACCATCAACCTTTCGCTCGGTAGTTTGAGAGAGCGGACATGCTCCTGCATAAACGCATAGAGCTTGCCGAAATTTTCGCTCTTAAGGAGCTCGCTAAACTCTGCTTGGCGTGCTTCATCATCAGTTGAAAACGAGGAAGCATAACCCGTGCGCCGTCTTTCGACTGCATCAAAAACAAAAGCAAGGGCTTGTTGGTCTAACTCGGGGAAAATAGCAACCGTTGCTTCGGTACGTTTGTTGTATTCTCCACGCACAGAATCATAATCGCCCTGCTTGAGCATTTCGGCAAAAGCCCAGTAGCGAAGAGCGACTGGAGCGTGCTCAGCTTCCTCGCCAGTAAGGTAGTTAAGCCACTGCTTCATCCTGGACTTCTGATCGGTAATGACCATATTTTCTAAGGACTCTCGTAGCTCTCCAGGTACTGTGTATGTTCTTAACGACGAGTTAATTTTGCTCTCCAGAGAAGAAATGACTGTTTGTTTTATCTGTTCATCCTTAACATCCTCTCGCTCATATCCGAGTAATTCGGCTTCATTGCCGAGCAACATGTTTTTTATGTACTCATCCGATATATTCTCCGGCTTAATGACGTATTTCTTCTCTACCAATCGCTCGATAGCCAAAATGCCCCGCTCGCGTTTTTCTGAGTCTTCTCGCTCAGTTATTTCGCTAAAACGCTCAAGGTAATTTTCGATACGTTCTTGCGGTGTGTTTGGTACTTTTTCACCCTCGCGTTCTTCCGTCCGATGTGCTGAAACTTCCGTGGCTTCGCGGAATTTCTCATTATCCCAATATTTATCTTTAAGAAATTCACCTTCAAACTTTTCCATATGAATAGAGTTTAGCAAATATGATTTTTTTAGCCATGATTGTCGAGGGTTTTGCGGGGGTGAGAGTTTTTGAGATCATTTTTGGTTCAGTTCAACCTTGGATTTCGAGGGTGGCAAGCTTCTTTGCCAAAACGTCTGCATCACCTGCGCCTATGACAAGCATCACGTCAAACAGTGCAGCTTTTTCTCTGGCTATGCGCTCAGCATCATCTAGGTCGGTGGCGTATACAACATCTGCACGTGAATTCTTTTCGAGCACTTTCGTAATGACGTTCTGTGAACTTATCTCTATTCCCTCTTCACGTCCTGGGACATCGTATATCTCAACCAAGATCATGTGAGGTATCTCGGAGATGACCTCCACGAAATTATCGAGGAGTTTAATTGTACGTTCACGATGATGCGGTCTAAATATCGTGAGCATCCGTTTGTTCACATAACGCAAACGCGCTGCTTCGACGACCGCCTTGAGTGCTGTCGGATGGTGTGCGTAGTCAGAAATGATAGTCACAGCATGCTCACTGTCGGTCAGTGTGCCAACTATTTCAAATCGCCTTCCTACGCCTACGAATGCATCTAGCACAGGCTGTATTGCCTCAGTCTTCCCACCATACGCAAGATAAGTAGCGAGTGCTGCGAGAATATTGTAAATATTATAAAGCCCAGGTAAGGGAGTAGCAAAAGAGCCAAGTGCAGTCCCCTTCCACACAAGTTCAAATGTCTGCTCTGTTTCTGTTTGCTTGATATTACGCGCGAACAAGTCTGCTTCGCCACCAATACCAAATCGCACTATTATCGCGTCGAAGTTGCGGGTGATGTCGCGAATATTTGTGTCGTCGTTGTTCATGATCAGGAGATCTTCACCGGAAAGTTTGCCGATATATTCCTTGAATGCATTCTTTGTGTCAGCAAGATCGACATAGTAATCAGGATGATCAAGCTCGATGTTGGTGAGGACTATGGCCTGCGGAGTGAGATTAAGCATGTTACGCCGATACTCGCATGCTTCGACAATAAAGACGTCGCTTTTGCCCATGCGTAAGTTTCTATCCGGCCACCCAGGCACTTCTGCACCAACTATGACCGAAGGGTCAAGACCGCCTGCCTCGAACATCTTTCCCAAGAGTGCGGTCGTCGTCGACTTGCCATGTGTTCCTGACACAGCAATAGTCGTGAATGGCAGAGTGACCATGGCAAGTGCTTCGGGGTAGCTCAATTCTTTTATCGTAAGTACCTTGCCAGCCATTCGTTCAATATTCGTTTCCGGAACGGCAGGAGAATAGATGATCACATCGGCATCAGGGGGCACATTGGAAGCTGTGTGCGTCTCAAAATATTCTCCATATGGCAGAGTTTCGCGTGCAGGAAGCGTCGTGTCAGCTCCGCTCACGCTTATTCCTTTGTGCACAAAAAAGCGGAGGATGGCAGAAACACCGATCCCGCCTACTCCGACAAAATGTGCTTTTTTTATTTGAGATATATCCACTTCGCCATCTTACTACGCAATACCCAAATTCCCAATAACCACTATCCCTAAATTTACTTAAGAAAACGGGCCTTATTCTGTTTATGTACTTCGAAAGTCTTTGCATAATGCATTGCACCCGACTTATCAGATAAGTAATAAAGGTAGGTTGTCGTCGCAGGATGAAGCGCTGCATCGATGCCATCAAGCCCAGGGTTCCCGATGGGCGTCGGCGGGAGGCCTGCGTAGCGGTAGGTATTATAAGGTGAATCACTTTGCAGGTCGTCTCGTGAAAGTTCGAGTGAGCCTTTCTCGATCGTATACATGAAGGGAGCATCGACTTGCAGCCGCATCCCTTTTGTGATTCGTAGCCACAATATTTGTGAGACTATCTTTCTATCTTCGTGAGTCACCGCCTCCCCCTCTATTATCGAAGCCATGTTGATGATGCTTTTCCAATCTTTTTTATCTCGAATTGATTCTTGCAAAAATTCAGTCGTTTTTTTGGTAAAATTTTCCGCAAGCGCGAGTACAATAGGCCCACTCGTTGCTGTGGAGAAGAAGAAATACGTATCAGGGAAAAGATAACCCTCCATACCCACAGTCTCGCGCACGAAATTATCAGCTAGAAATGACGGCACCGCACGAGAGATAATGACGGACATTTCCTTGAGGGTAGTGCCCTCAGGAATGGTAATTTTTTTCATTTCGATACCGTGCACGCCAAGCGATAATTTATGTGCCACTTCAAATACACTCATGGGATCTTTAAAGAGATACATCCCCGATGCGACACTCTTTTCTTTGCCCTCATGCTCAACAAGTAGGCTGAAGTAGAGGGGTGAACGAATGATGGACTTATCGCTCAAAAGTTTACCGATAGACTGGAGTGAGTAGCCGGATGGAATATCAATGAGTGTATTCTCTTTAAAATCCCGTGGCGGTGTTGTGAGCATATATGCATTCCACAAAGTACCTGCGATAAGTACAAGCATGAGGAAAAATACAATAAGTCCAACCCTTGATCGCTTAGATTCAGGCTGCTTATTTTCAAATGCGCGAAGATCTGTGGGGAGATTTTCTGGCATATTATAATAGAGAAATATTTGAGTATGTGCGCACGAGTAATTTGCGTATCATCATATAGGAAGATTTGATGGAGGTTCGCCCTTGCGTGACTCGATACGGTTGAATGTAGGTGTCTCTGCAACGCCCCCAGGAAAGTGAAATATGGTCGCTAGTTCTTCGCTATTGAGCACAAACGGCTTTTTCTTATACGGAGCATAGAAGTACGAGCGGCGCACATATGCATCGAACATCTTTTTCTTCTTCCTGTTGATACGGAAGTCTCGATAGTCGCTCCATGGATAATTCATGACAGTCTTATTGACCGACTTAAAACCGTTTAAGTCGAATGAGTTGTATTGACCGAACGCGCCAACAACACCCGAAATATTAGTCGAATCAAAAAATTCATTCCTGGCGATATAGATGGAGCGGATACCACAATCAAACCCGGGCTTTCCGAGTGAACGCTCGATGGCATTCACTATCTCACCCTCGCGCTTGGTCGCCTTGAAGAAGCCGAAATCTCCAGAATGCTTATCTTGCAGCTTCTTAATTACTTCTTTCCCCTCTTTCTTCCAGTCATGATAGCCGAACCACGATCCAGGAGTCTTGAAGCGTGGGTTGTTTGCCTGCACGAGTATCTGCGTCCATATCTGCTGACCACGTCCGATGCTTCCCATGAATTCAATAGTAGAAGTAATTGGATCACTCTTATTTTCTTCTTTGACCATTGTCGAATCAAGTCCATAATCTATATAGGTCTTGATGGGATAAGGATCAGGCATTGAAAGCGTATATTCAGTCCCCCACATGCTCCACTCCTTCTTTTCGTGGATATATGGTGCCTTAGATACATAGTCCTCTACTTCGTGAACTTCGATGTCGGGATACTGCGCATAGATGTGCGACTCGATGAGCTTTTTAAATTTTGCAGGGGTGCGGATATAAAACTTAACATCGCCCTCTATTGAGACTATTTCAAGTGAGAACCACGGCTTCACAAATCCCTGCCACCATGTTTCGAACCAGTCACCGCTCTTTGCCTGATAGAGGGATTGCAGCACGAGCTCCATTGCGATAGGAGTTTTTTCAATGATACGCGGCAGCTTTATCTCGAGCATGATGAACGGATAGTTCTTGCGAATGAACTCCATGCGAATATATTCGAGCCAGAGGTGCTGCGCGAGCCACACCAAGGTAGCCGGCGCCCAAAGGAATGCCGTGTAATAGATCACATCGTAGATCTGCCCGATAATATGAAAAAGCGGGCTGTTGAAGAGTGCCTGATATTGGTCCAGCATGAATCAAGTATAAAGGAGAACACGGAAAGTAGAAAGGAGGTTTTTCTGTGTTTTCATTGACTATTTATAAAGTCGGGAACTAACGTAAGGCCTCAATGTGCGCTTTGAGTTCGAATGCTAATTTAAAGTCATGAGTCTCTTTTGGATCTTTCATGAGAAGGGTAGCACCCATTTCTTTGTAACGCGGAACTAAGTGCCAATGTACATGCATTGTTTCATCCATATAAACCAAATAAACCTTCTCGACCCCCAAGGTCGCGAGCTGTGCATTTCTTATCATATCAACAACATCCATTAGGTGTTCATATTCTTCGCGAACGAGCTCGTGAAGATCTAGCTTTCTTTCTTTCCACACAACGACACTGTGTCCCACTGTGTCTGGGAAAGATGCTAAACACGCATATACCCTATCATCCTCATAAAATATTGCCTCCGGAGGAGGTGTCATAAGTTCATCCATTTTGTTAGTCTAACGAATAGTAATTTGTCTTTTGTAGAAAGATTAAGTCATTTTTGCTTTTCTTCAAGAAGTTTGCCGTGAATCAAATATTACATTAAGAATATTATCGACAGACGTATGGGGTGTAGCATTCTCTTCTGGCGGGTACTCTTTGGCTAGATGTCGCACGGAAGTTTCCAGTTTAGAGCGAAGTGCTTCATCGGATTCAACCAGCGTTATCCCTTCATGTGATGCTATTATCTGAAGATCATCTCCATAAACTATTTTTAGAGTATTATATCCGAGTCCCGGGTCACGATAACCGAGAAATATTGATTCCTTTCCTCGTAATGTTTGCATGATATTCTCTGTGCTAATTATTGAAAAAAGTGTGTCCGCAGCATATCCCGCCTCTTGCATTGAGATCACTTCCTTAGTTGCATGGACGATCCTGAGATTTGGGGGCAATTCTAATCGAGGTTGCAAAAGCTCTTCTTTGTTTCCATCTCTCGGGTGAGGACGCACCATGAGGACAAACTTTTTTGCTGGAGAATTTTTTGAAGCGTCAATAATTGACTCAAGGGTTTTGAAAAAAGTTTCCTCATTGATCCTTTTACTTGCTTCTGGGTCAATTTGATCATAACCGTTTGAGATATCTCCGCAATACAGCAGTGCGATCTCATCTTCAGTTATCCCGAGTATCTCTCTTCCTCTACTTTCGAATTCTTTTCCTTTTGTCACCTCTAGAGCGTCGAGAGCTGGAGTACCTGTTTCAAATATTTTTTCTTTCATAACATCTGGAATTTGGGAGCGTGTTATCTTTGCTGCCAATGCATCATTAACAAACATTCCGTCCATTTCATCCATCATGCCCATCTGTTCGAATGAATCTATTTTTGCACCAAGTCCTACCCAGCCTCCGTTCATTACATATAATTTTTTTGCTCCAAACATACTTTTTGCGTTAAACAACATAATTCCGCTTGGTGCATTTGTGGACTCTAATCCAACAATAGCTATATCTGCATCATCTATTGCGCGATTAATATCCAGGAAGACCGGGTCATCGTGAGGATCAATATTATTCGCTTTAACAACACTGTGCTCCTGAATAAATTGAGGATGCTCGTGGGCAAACTTCGCAAATCCAACTCCAGCCACATTATCTGTCACTACAGATACGCCACTACAACGACGGTCAGACATCAACCTTTCTATGATCGGCATTTCCGCAGAGAAGTCTGAAGGGTCTGAAAAAGATATTACAACCCTTTTTGCCTCGGTATCGTACTCTTCTTTTTGCTTGTCGAAACGATATGCCTTTGTTTCAAAACGCTCAAGTAATCTATCTGCTGTGGCCTCATCCCTTACTTCGTGTGTATTCATGTTGTCATACACAGAAAGAAGGGGTGCAATTTCATTTGCATGTTCATTAATAAAACCGACCTTTTCATCAAATGCTGTCTCATGCATATGTTCACCATTTTCGTTACTTTCTGTCATAAATTAAGCATACTTTAGTAGATAAGAAAGTAAATAGTTGAATATGACGCATATACATTATCTGCAATAAAAAAAGCGCCCACCTTGGGTGGACACTGATAAATGGATATTAGTCAAAACAGTGAACTAGTGCAGAAGCTTCTCCACTTCACTCTCTACATTTCTGGTGGCGTCAAGAATGGGCGTGGTTATCTTTTGTGCTCCTTTAATTAGAGCGAGCGTTTGTTCAGGAAAAAACGTCATGTTGCGCATCAAACGAGCAAAGTCTGCTTGGTCTCTTAGTGGCGTTACGATGCCAATCTTGTTTGCGAAAGGCTCTACTTCCGATGATGGCAAATTCGGAATGTACGAGAAAGCCGGGACACCGAGCATCGCCGCCTTATCAAGTATCGGCGTTTTAACACCAATAACGATATCCGCTGCAAAATGCGGTTTAGGCACGCCACCATGACCAACATTGTCGAAATGTGCACTCGGGCAATGATTCGCGATCCGACGCCGCACGGTGTCACTATAAATATTTGGTTCCACCCGCACTATCACTTCGAAACGCTTCGTACCGACATTTTTCTTTGCAATCTCCGCAGACGAAAGAAAATACTGGAGCAGATCAGCCTCACGGGCACCATACCATTCGCGAGCATTGGGATGATCTTCATCAGGATTATCAAGTTCCGCACCCGTCATCCAAGTGATAACGATCGCGTCCGAAGTAATGCCGAAATGCTTTCGTACTTCAAGCCGATATTCTTCACGACGACTAAGTGAAGCCATGAGCATATCGTCGCTGGGATTTCCTGTAACAACCACCTGATCTCGATTAAAACCTGCTGCGATCATGCGATCGAATGAATGTGCGTCAGGAACACAAAAACGCAGAACATCCTTGTATATTTCGATATCACGATCGCCGTACGCTTCGAGCCAACCATGCGGCCAGCTTTCAACAAGAGCGATTACGGGGATATCATACATAAATGCAATCCATACAAGCGATTTTTCAGATCCTGCATCCGTTGCTGAAATACCGACTAAACAGCAGTCCGGTTTTTCTCTGCAAAGTATCTTGTTCATCTCGTAAAATGCATCTGTGTCTTTCCAGTCTGAAACATCATCAAGGACAATCGGTTGAAATCCCGCTTCGCGAAGCACCACGAGTGAGGGCGCACTCTCTGCTGCCGCAGTGATGACTTCGTGTCCTGCTTCTTGAAGCCTTTTCAGAACGAGAATCCAAGGATACGTTCCGCCAATGTCATTGTTGGTGAAAAGAACTTTAGCCACGTATGATCTCCATGTGGTTGATTTATGAATAGCAGCGAAAAGCTGCCGGGAACATAGCTAAAAATATGATAACAGTATTTATATAAAATGTCAATAAAATGCCCCAGTCTTGTAGACAGGGGCAAATTGATATCTGTAAGTTGACCTAAATTCTCTGTAGCTCTTTAAGCTTGTCGTGTAGATAATCCATTTGTGCGATTGATGAGATAGATTCGCGTCTTGTATCATCTTTTTTCCTATAGACGAAACCATCAGCGTGCTGAATTCCTGCTGCATAATCCCAGAGCCCAGCGGGGGGGTAGTAGATAACAAGCAGATACTCCGCATTCTGAATTTTATTTGCTTTAGCAAGAACAATTGCTCGAATTTCACTTTCGGTCATCGTTGACGACATTTCAGTAATGTCAGATATCTTTTCTAGCGTATGTTTGATTTTGATGAACTCTGACTCAGTAATGACAATAATCATGACATGGCTCCTTTAATGAATTTGTCCGCGAAATCTTCGCAGAGAGGGGATTGTTTCCAAATCAAAGATATCACACATATAATATATTGTCAAGTATTTTGGACAAAAAGAAACCCGAAGCAACAACATTCGGGATTTTCTTTTTCTGGTTACGCTACCGCGTACTTCCCTTCTTTGTTCTTCTTGAAGTACTTTGGGTTCTGGAGGTTCACAAGGATATTGCCTCGGAGGTGGCATCATAAGATCATCCATGCATAAACTATAACAAATCACCGGCCAAAAAAAAATGCACCCACATTTGAAAGAGTGAGTGCTTGAAAAAAGTTATAAAAAATTATCTCTTGATTTCTTTGCTTTATTGAATAGCAGGGACTTCATCCATCCAATAGGGTCCGAAATGAATGCCGAATCGCTTTGCGTGATCTTCGCACACATGAAAAGCAATGTCGTGCACGCTGCTTGCCCAGCTGCGTTGCCACATACATGAACAAAATGAGAGAGGCTTGCTCACCTGCTGCTTGCGATTGATGAATGCTAACAATCTAGGCATAAGATTATCCTGAGTAGATTGGTCTTTGTTCGCTACCTCCACTTCGAGTCTCTTCTCTTCTGCACTGCGCCATTTCATGTATGCCATGAATTTTTTGGGGTCAGTCGTTTCTGTCTTCTGTTGAGTCATGTTCGTGATCTCCTAATTAATCAAGGTACGATTTTATACCTATTAAAATCTATCACACTAATATTTAAGTGTCAAGTTTTGAGTTTACTCTGCTGCGAGAGAAAGAAAACCGCTTGAGCGGTTTTCTGATTGCATATTTCTGAATGCTTGCTGTCTATGCTACCGCGTACTTACCTTCTTTGTTCTTCTTGAAGTACTTTGGGTTCTGGAGGTTCACAAGGATAGTGTTTGGCTTTACGTAACGTTCACGCATCACCTTCTCAACGACATCTTCCTTTGTCATTGCGCCGTGTTTCTTGATGACCTCAGCGATGACGTCGCGGACAACTCCGGTCGAGTATCCCCACTCAGACAGGGCGTAAAGTCCACGTCCGACGAGCACGAAACGTTTATCCTTGATGAGCTCGTTGTGTGTGGTTGCGATGTGTGCCTTCTTGTCGAAATGAGCACCAATAGCCTTTGCGACTTCAGTGAAGTGCATCGGGGATCCATGCTTGCGCAAGACGAGGAACGCGTAGTCGCGCACGCCGCGAGCAGAGACATTTGGCGATGAGGCCATTCCCCATTCGCCAAGCGGATTCTTGCCGATCTTCTTTGAGAGCGAGAGCCAACGCTTGAGGATCTCTTCGTTCTTGTATTCTTCTGAGACTTCCTTCAAGTGAGTGAGGAAGAGGTCAACCATCTTTGATTCTTCGATGAGCTGGTTGTCATCGAGCGAGGCGTAGAGTTTGCGGAGGGATTCGTGCACTTGGTCTGCTGTTACCTGATCGACGCTCCAGCGGTGAGCGAAGTCGTCATCTTCTTTGTGCTTTACAAACAGATCACCCAGGACAAGAAGAAAGTGAAAGTGATTTTGCATGCCCTTGTCTGGAGACATCTCACCGAGGAACGTATGCTCCGGAACGAGTGAGCCCATCGAGGTCATCGTCGTTCGTAGCTCCTCGAACACTGCATTCTGCTCTTTGAAAGCATCGGACTTGCGGATGGTCGAGAGCGCAAAGTTCTCGATCTGGCGGACACGCTCACGAGTGATCCCATAGGTCTCACCG
>JAYTUL010000035.1:0-8367 GCA_043744555.1 bacterium
GTCATCCGTACGTTTACCGAAGTATGTGGCATCAACGACGAGATGGATCGGTCTTGATGTATGTGTTTTTATTGGAACAACAATTGCATCAATGATTGCAATTAGTGTCTTCTTGTCATGTCCGGTGCTCTCGGCTAACTCTCTTATCGTTTGCTTGTGAAAGACATAGGCGAACCAGAGATCATCGTGGATAATCGTCCGTCGTGCATTACGAAATCGTCTGCCGCATTCGTTGCAGCGGTATGTTTGTATACTATTCTCAATTCCTTGCTTGATCGTTTTTGTTCCTCCGCAATTGGGGCAAAAGTGCCTGTTTTTTAGACATATAGCTAGAAAATATACGTTTTATGGCTTAATAGCAAGGCGAAACACTCAAAACAAACCGGTGTTATTAGGTATTATCTCCAAAAACATATATAATAAACATATGATAAAGGAGGATGCGATAAAACTCATAAATATATATGGTAAAGCTTGGGAAACAAAAGACCCCGAGCTTATTGTGACGATATTTACCGATGATGCTACATACAATGACCCCAAAGAACCAGAAAATTTAGGAAGAGATGCAATTAGGAATTATTGGCTGACCAAAGTTGTGGGTGAACAGGATGAAATAAAGTTTAATCTTCTGCACGTATGGGCAGACGGAAATACTGTCATTGCAGAGTGGCATGTAACCTTCAGAGACATTAAGCGCGGTCTTTTTATCGATATGATTGAGGTCGGGATCTTTGTGATTAAAGGAGACAGATTTTCTTCTTTACGTGAGTACTACAAAACAGTTAAAACACCTATAGTTTCGAATGGATAAGGTCACCATGTTATAATCGGCGAATGCCAAAAATAGGTGAAAAAATCCCCAAAGAAATAAGCGAGAGGGTATTAAGGTTGCGCAAGACTATTGAGCATTATCGCTATCAATTTCATGTGCACGATAAGGAGGAGATGAGCCCTGAGGCGCTTGATAGTCTTAAGTATGAGCTTGTAATACTTGAAGAAAAGTATCCTTCGCTCATTACCCCAGATTCGCCAACGCAGCGTATCGGCGGCAAGCCACTTCCGGAATTTAAGAAGATCAAACACCAGATCCCGCAGTGGTCTCTTAACGACGCATTCAGCGAAGAAGATATTCATGAGTTTGACGCGCGCGTGAAACGCATGCTTCTCGGTATTTACGGTAAGCCAGTCACCCCCCACTATATCTGCGAGATAAAGATCGATGGTCTTAAGATTGTGCTTACTTATAAAAAGGGCGTACTAGTGACTGCAGCAACCAGAGGTGACGGCACAACGGGTGAAGATGTGACCTCGAACGTGCGCACGATCGAGTCAGTACCGCTTCGCCTCACGGAAGATATCGATGTTGTTGTTGAAGGTGAGGTCTGGCTCTCGACCAAAGAGCTAGCACGCATTAATAGCGAGCGCAAAAAAGTGGGGGAGCAGGTCTTTGCCAACCCCCGTAATGCCGCCGCGGGATCCATTCGACAGCTTGATCCAAGCATTGCCGCCAAGCGCAAGCTCGACACGTTCATTTATGAACTTGCATATACAAATGAGGTATTGCCCGAGAGCCAGCATCACGAGTTGCTCGCCCTCTCTAAGCTTGGCTTTAAGGTCAATCCGCATTTCAGACAATGCAAAAATGTAGCAGAAATAATTTCCTATTGGAAAGAGTGGCAGAAGAAAGCCGAAAAAGAGCTCTATTGGATAGATGGGGTTGTCGTCAAGGTTGATAAGCGGTTGTACCAAGAAGACCTTGGTTATACGGGCAAGGGTCCGCGCTACGCCATTGCATTCAAGTTTCCGACAGAGCAGGTGACAACGGTGGTCGAAGATATCGTTCTTCAGGTTGGACGCACTGGTGTTCTCACACCCGTTGCACACCTGAAGCCCGTGACTGTGCTCGGTACTGTGGTCTCGCGCGCGACGCTCCATAACGAAGATGAGATAGCGCGCCTCGATGTTCGTATTGGCGACACAGTCATACTCGAGAAAGCGGGCGACGTCATTCCTGATATCGTAAGTGTGGTGAAAGAGATGCGCACCGGTAAAGAAAAAAAGTTTATTTTTCCAACACATGTCGATGCATGCGGGGGTGATGGTCGTATAGAGCGGGTTCCTGGAGCGGCTGCCTATCGCTGTATTGACCGCAATTCATTCGCGCAACTCAAGCGCAGAATGGCGTATTTTACCTCACGATGTGCTTTTGACATCGAAGGATTAGGCCCGAAGATAGTTGAACTTTTAATGAAAGAAGGCCTTGTTTCAACACCTGATGACTTGTTTACACTCAAGAAGGGTGATCTCCTTAATCTCCCCAATTTCGGGGAAAAGTCTGCTGACAATCTCTTAGATTCACTCGACAGCAGAAGAAAGATATCCTTGCCGCGATTCATAACTTCACTTTCCATTGAGCATGTCGGCGAAGAAACTGCACACGAGCTTGCGCGTGCATTCAAGAATATTGATTCTCTCATGGCAGCTACACAAGAGGAGCTTACCGCTGTCGACGGAGTCGGGGCAGTTGTGGGGGAATCATTTGTGAACTGGATGAAGAATCCCGAGCATAAAGTCTGGCTCAAACGCCTTCTCAAGCATGTCGAGGTCATTCACGAACGAACCTCACAGACGAAATCAGTCTTCACGGGAAAGAATGTCGTGCTTACGGGCGGGATGCTCTCGCTTTCACGTGATGAAGCAAAGCAGAATATTCGCGAACGAGGTGGGAGTGTGTCGAGCGCGGTCTCCAAAGAAACTGACATTGTTGTTGCAGGTAATGATGCCGGTTCTAAGCTTGATAAGGCGACGAAGCTCGGTATCCGAATCATTGATGAGCAGGAATTCCTGAAAATGCTCAAATAAAAAACTCAGCGTTTGCCGTGGTTTAAAACCTGCGGATGAAGATCCTGTGTAGCGCCTCGGACATTTCGAGAAACAATTGCAGTTCTGCGTCAGACAAACCTTCTCGCTCTATGGCCCAAGTTTAACTTCCGGCTAAGCGCACGACATCATTTTTGGGTGACATGCCCATGCAAAGATGATCCCTCAGAATGTTGGATTGAACCGGAGATAGTTCAAAGGTCTTTTTTCTCCGTTATCTTCTGTGGCAACGAGTGCAATGCTTGCCATTCTCACTCCTTACGCTCTATATGCTGTTTCTTATCAAATAGTATGCTCCGTCTTCTCTGCGTCACTTCGCCGCTTTTCACTATTTGAACAACTATTAAAATAGGGTAGGATGGGAGTTATGTTAAAGAAAGAAGACGTTGAACACTTGGCAACCCTTGCTCGAATTGAACTTTCGGAAGCGGAGATGGAGGAGGTGGCGGTGAAGCTCACCCCCATACTTGATTATGTCTCAGAAATCAGCAGGGTAGTGACCGAGGAAAACGCGGAAGCGCGCGTCGGAGAACTGCGCAATGTCATGCGACCTGACGACGAGGCAAATCTAGGCGGAGAATACACCGATGACATACTCAAGAATGCACCTCGTTCACAAGACGGATATTTTAAGGTTTCTCAAATAATGTAGTATGCCTATCGATACCAACACATTAACCATTGCAGAAGCACACGCAGACCTTGTCGCCAAGAAATATTCTGCGAAGGAGCTTACTCAAGCGGTGCTTGCTCTAGCGCAAAAAAGAAATCCTGACACGAATGCTTTCGCTGAGATATTTACAGATGCCATAGAGCAAGCAGAAGCAGCTGACAAGATAATTTCAGAAGGTAAGGCAGAGGCGCTCACCGGCATTCCTATTGCGATAAAAGACAATATGCTTTTTAAGGGTCATATTGCTGCCTCGGGTTCAAAAATGCTTATGAACTATATGTCAGTCTATGATGCTACGGCTGTCTCGAAGCTCAGATCACAAGGCGCCATCATCTTGGGTCGAACCAATATGGATGAGTTCGCGATGGGAAGCTCAAGCGAAAACTGCGCATACGGACCAGTAAAGAACCCGTTTGACCTTTCTCGTGTGCCAGGCGGCTCATCAGGCGGCTCTGCTGTGGCTGTGGCCTCAGGTGCGGCTCTTGCCTCTCTCGGATCCGACACAGGCGGCTCCATACGCCAGCCAGCAGCGCTGTGTGGGGTAGTGGGACTAAAGCCCACATATGGCGCAGTCTCGCGCTACGGACTCATGGCCATGGCCTCTTCGCTTGACCAGATCGGGCCATTTGCAAAGACAGTCGAAGACGCGGAGATACTCTTCCGCGCAATTGCAGGCTACGACAAAATGGACAGCACGTCAGTTCCTGATGTTCACACTGCTCGCAAAAACTTTCCGAAAAAGGATAAACTCACCATCGGTATTCCTGAGTCATTCGTTTCTCTCGATGGCATTGACCCAGATGTGCGTGAAAATTTTCGCACGACAATAGAATCACTTAAAAAAGCGGGTCATAAGATCAAAACTGTCGAACTGCCCTCACTCCCACACTCACTCGCGGTGTACTATGTCATCCAGCCTGCTGAGGCTTCAGCGAACCTCGCCCGTTATGACGGTATTCGTTACGGACTTTCCAATCCCGCCGAAAAGCTCATTGAGGTATATAAAAAATCTCGCGGCGAAGGGTTCGGCAAAGAAGTGCGTAGACGAATTCTCCTCGGTACGTACGTCCTTTCGGCAGGATACTTCGATGCGTATTACAACAAGGCAAATGCCGTGCGCAGAATGATTACCAAACAATTCGAGCATGCATTTGAGAGTGTGGATGTCATCGCTACTCCCACGACTACTTCGCCAGCATTTAAGATAGGTGAAAAGACCTCAGATCCGATCAAAATGTATCTTGAAGATATTTTTACTGTGCCTGCAAATATCGCAGGTATTCCGGGTATCTCTGTGCCGTCAGGTACGGTAGTGCGTGACGATGTGTCACTTCCCATCGGTATTCAATTCATGGCGGCGCCATTCGCAGAAGATCATCTTTTTACTGCAGGCCGCGCAGTAGAGGGAAGCAGATAAAATTATTATATAATATCATTTATGGCTGATCAAAAACCACCAAGCACAGGGAAGCCAGCAGGAGGACCGCCTAGTGGAGGCAAAAAACCCATGGGCCCACCGCCTCCCGCAGTTGCTCCCGATAAGTCACTTCGAGAGATCATCATTGCGGTGATAGTGCTTATCATTGTCATCCCGCTACTTGTTGTGGTGATTCCCTCTAGCGCCGGAAATAGCCTGCTTGATTTTCTTGGTCGCGTATATGATTTTCTCAAATTGGTCTCGACCATCATTTCGATGATCGCTCTTATCATCGTTATTTACTCTTTCATTCGCATAAGCGAGATTGTTAAAGAAGAAAATAAAAAATTAGGACTGTCATTGTCGTGGGATAGTGAGCGCACTCAGAAAAATGTCCGCTGGGAGCGCGTCGAGCAATTCATGACTTCACTTAATCCTTCTGATTGGAAGATAGCCATTCTTGAGGCTGACAACATCCTTGATGATATTGTCGAGCGTATCGGATATAAAGGCTCCACCCTTGGCGAGAGACTGAAAAATGTCGAAGCGAGTGACTTCCCGTATCTTGAAGAAGCGTGGCAAGCGCATAAATTGCGCAACAATCTCGCACACAAAGGCACTGAGTACGCACTTGCTAAGGGAGAAGCTGATCAGGCGATAAATATTTATCATCGCATATTTACTGCGCTCGGCTATCTATAAAAAAGACCCGAATGCGGGTCTTTTGTTTATATTGCAAGCTTATTTTCAAACTCCTTCTGACTCTTATGAATGCTTCGCAATTCCGTAACTGTCGTCCAGTTGTCGATAAGAACTGAGAAGCTTCCTTGCACCGAATCAAATGCGTTACCGATGCGGCTCAAGACCCCAAGCGTGACTGGACGTTTGATTTCCGTAGGGAATATGCTATAAGTTAATTTACGGTAATGTAGAGAAGTTACCTAAAGAGTTTGAAATATGTGCACGTCGATGCTTTGGATACATCGATAACACTCACTCGCCGATGTGTCAGACGCATCGACATCATTCAGAGAAAATGTGAAATTTAGTAAACTTTCCCATTTCGCTCTTCATTCGCCGATGTGTCAGACGCATCGACATCATTCAGAGAAAATGTGAAATTTAGTAAACTTTCCCATTTCGCTCTTCATTCGCCGATGTGTCAGCACGCATCGTCATCGTTCGAATAAAATACGAATATAAGATATTCTTATTTTACTTCTCACTCGCCGATGTAGTTCAACGGTTAGAACGGGGGACTCATAAGCCTCAGACAATAGTTCGACTCTATTCATCGGCACCAAATAAATTCATAAATCTATATTGAGAGAGTTAAATAAAGGATCTTAACGTTCCAAACGTACCAGAAAAATTCTTTTCTGATTTTGTGCGTGGGTATTTGGATGTGGATGGAAACGTGTGGGTCGGAGATATTAATTAACAAAGAAAAAATCATGTGCGCGCAATCTAGACGTCGTTCACCTCCTGCTCAGGGTCCTTTCTCTGCAACCTACTTCTGCGACTTCGACTTGTGGGTATTTCAGGGGGCGGAGTCTATGAATCGAAGCAAAATTACTCACGTTTGAACCTCAGTATCCGTGACTCTTTGAAATTATACGAATTTATGTATAATCAATCTTACCTTGAAGAAACTGGACTTTTTCTCAAAAGGAAGAAGTGGGTATTTGAAAGGTATAAGAATGAGATTGGTCGTTGAGAATAACTCCCAACTCATAAACATTTGCGATCGAAAGAAGAAGATCCTTCTTGTCCATCGCTACATTCGGAAAAAATATGAATATGCAGTATTCTTATTTTGTTCCTCATTTGCGATGGTAGCTCAACTGGTTAGAGCACCCGCCTGTAGATTCGTGCAGCTTTCTGTTCGAAAGTCAGATTGAAACTCTCCTGGATAACGGTGGAGGCTAAGTCTCTCATTTAGAGAGATATGCGAATACCGTGGGAACCCCTATAGTGCATTCGCAAGAATCTTAAGGGGAGCGCCGTAGAGACTAGATACAGGAGCACCTAAGAGTTTGGACGATTTTGTTCGAAAAGATTGGTGAAGATATAGTCCACCCCACTATGAAAATAGTGGACATAGTGCACGTGGGAGGTTGCGGGTTCGAGTCCCGTCCGTCGCGCAAATACTAAAAATCCGCTTAATGGCGGATTTTTAGTATTTGCGCGGCGGTGCAAAGCAAAGCTTTGCAAGGGACTCGAAGCCCTTCTCCCATATTTGTGAGCGATTCTTATCGAGAACAAATGGGAAAGGGATACTGCTGCCGTAGGCAGAGAGTTCCCGTCCGTCGCGCAAATGCAAAAATAAAACCCCTTTTATAAAAAGGGGTTTTATTTTGCGCGACGGCGAAGAGTGAGCTGCCTCACTCTTCGAGGGACTCGAAAGGGATTTCGTTATTGAGTCTTCGAAATCGAAATCCACCCGCGGCGGTAGCCGAGAGTCCTGCATAAAGCTTTGCAAGGGACTCGAAGCCCTTCTCCCATATTTGTGAGCGATTCTTATCGAGAACAAATAGGAAAGGGGTACTGACGCTGTAAGCGGAGAGTTCCCGTCCGGAAAATAAACAGGGACTAAGGGAGGTGTATGTGCCTAGTTTGCGAATTTAGATGGTAACGAAATGTTAAATCGTTAGTTCCCACAAAACGCCAAGTAGTTTTATGCTCAATCCTTTCGATTGGTCAGCTCTTTGAGTCGCGCATGCGCTTCTTTTTGGTGCTGATCTTTCTCTTGGGCTTCCTTTTCTTCACGCAATGCGGCAATAAATAACTCTTGAAGGTGTCTTTTTGTTTTATCACTCATCATATGCTTTGTTCCAATTGAGCACAGTTCCCGTTTTCGTCGCAGGAAACGTGGGGCGTAGAGGAGGCAATCAAAATGACCCCGATGATAAGGGCGAAGACAAGGAGATAGACGCTGTCCTCGTAGGCCTTGCATTTACTAGCAAAAAAACCAGCTAATAATATGTATGAAAATACGAGTATGGCATCCTTGATTATTCCCGAAGACACCAAAAGTAGAAGTATCAAAAAAATAAAAGCCGCCCATATAGTTAAAGGATTAAAGAAGAAATATAATATCTTTTTTTGATTTTTTAACATACACGAATTACTTGAAGGCATATCCTACTCCTGCGCATTGAGCTGTATTTCCATTCTATGCTGTATTTTACAAAAAATAAACTGCTCACTGGTTTTTAACTTGGAGCGGAAAACTTTGCAGAAAAAGGTTTAGTTGTGCGGAGTTCTTTGCAAGATCAACCTCAATCCAGTTATCGAATACCCCGTGTTTAAGTAATATTTCTCGCTCCTCAGGGAAAAGATCATCGTCGAACCATAGAAAAGGCTTTGTGAAGTCGATTCCGTCTGTTTTATC
>JAYTUL010000036.1:0-8210 GCA_043744555.1 bacterium
ACAGGAAAGGTGCAGATGGTGGCATTGCCATTTCATGCGGATGCCGTTCTGGCTGCTAGTACTGTTCGCCCTGAATGGGTACTCGAGGTCAGAGGCATGGTCAATGCTCGCCCAGAAAAAAATGTCAATCCGAACGAAGAAAATGGAACAGTAGAAGTTGAAATACTTTCAATTGTTGTCTTAAATGAAGCCCAAACACCACCAATTGACCTGCGTGGTGGCGGTATGGATATCGGCGAGGATGTACGCCTCAAGTACCGATATTTGGACCTCCGCCGCCCCCGCTTACAAAAAAATATTCGTATTCGTCATGAAGTTGAACTCTTTGTTCGCAACTTTCTTTCCAAGGAGGACTTTATCGAGATAGAGACTCCTTTGCTTTCTAAGTCTACTCCTGAAGGTTCCCGAGATTATCTTGTACCATCTCGCTTGGAGCAGGGTAAGTTCTACGCTCTTCCTCAGTCACCGCAGCAGTATAAGCAATTACTGATGGTCGCAGGATTTGAGAAATACTTCCAATTTGCCCGCTGCATGCGCGACGAAGATACGCGAGGTGATAGACAGCCTGAATTCACGCAGCTTGATATGGAGATAAGTTTTGTAGAGCGAGAGGATGTCATGGCACTTAACGAAAAGCTGCTCATAGAGCTAGTGCAGACGCTTTATCCGACAAAGAAGATCCAGCAGATACCATTCCCGCGTATGACCTATAGGGAAGCAATGGAAAAATATGGAAACGATAAGCCAGACATCCGCGAAGACAAGAATGATCCCGACCTGCTCGCATTCTGCTGGGTCATTGATTTTCCATTCTTCGAAAAGACGGATCGCGGTGCTTGGACATTCACACACAACCCCTTTTCGAGACCTATGTCCGAGCACATGGAGTGGCTGATGAATAAAGAGCGTGTCGGTGAGATACTCACTACTCAGTATGATGTCGCTCTCAATGGATTTGAAATTGGCGGAGGAAGCATAAGAAACCACACCCCAGCTGCGCTCACGAAGGTATTTGAGATTATGGGTCACACTGAAGAGGGTATAAAGGCTAATTTTGGACACATGCTTGAGGCTTTCTCATATGGTGCTCCACCACACGGCGGCATCGCCTGGGGCCTCGACCGACTTATGGCAATACTTCAAAACGAACCCAACATCCGCGAGGTTATCGCCTTTGCAAAAACCGGTGAAGGCAAGGACCTCATGATGGCAGCCCCCTCCGATGTCTCACCGGAACAATTGATCGAACTCGGCATACGGATTATGAAATAAAAAAAGCGCTACCTTGATAGCCCTTGAACTCGTTCTGGTTTATTTCCCAAGGAGTTAACCTTAAACACGAACGTTTTCCACACATAGTGGATGACCATCGCACCGATGAGTCCATATTTCACAAAGATATAAGAATAAAGTATACCGGCGAAAAAATGGGGGAACACTCGCAGTAGTTGTCGAGCACCCTTTGCAAAGTTAGGTAAATGTACTAACGCAAAGAGAATGTTCGTAGCAAAGAAGGCAAGATAAAAACTCGTAGTATCCGACAAAGAAAAGAACTTGAGAAATAATCCGAGAGGTAGCCAGCGAAAAATGATCTCTTTGACGCCGGAGAGGATCAAAATAAAAACGAAAAATCCAAACTTCCTTCCTGATGTCGGCAATGTCAAGGCACCATGGCTTGCCAAGATAACGCTCGATCATAATGAGCATAGGCACTTCCAGAACAAAATTGAGTACAAGAACTAAACAAAGGATCGGTATGGTCGTACTATCAATTACTATCTCAGGAATTTCATAAACCGTACCTGAGAAAAGTAGGCGAAGATTGTCATAAATTGTTCCCACCCCACCCTGCCTTTTTGCGAATATTGCCAATATCCCCTTATCTCATAGCTATGCACATATGAAATGATATAACATTCTACGGAAATGCTATAATTCGCTTATTAATCAATTACTAATTATTTCTTTGTATGATGGATCGCTTAGACGTTAAAGTTTTTTCCACAATACTATCAATGTTCGCGGCATTCTTGTTGCCAGTGTCAGCTTTCGCTAGTGAATTGGTGGTCCCTACTACGACAACAAATTAGGCTCACATAGTATCTCAAACAGGTATTGATCCCGCTCTATCAAATGCTGTTAACGCGACAAAGTTCGGATTTGATGGAAAATCGAAATCCGGTTAGCTTCAAGCACTTGTAACTCCAGTGGCTGTCGTCACCGTCTTTGCTACTGGTGGAGGTAGTAGTTCAGGTTTTGTAAGTGGTCACGCATTTATAACTGTTAAAAATGTATCCATCGGGACAATCACGATTGGTAAATTCTCAGGCATTGCAAATAACAAGACGATGTCAATAGGCACATGGGGTAACAAACCGGAGCATACCGGATTGTGGTACGACCTGGAGTCGTATTATGTATTCAAGCAGGCGTATTGGCCTACTCGTAATTCGGCTTCCTATATCATGACTGCATCGGAGCTTGCTACTCTCAACAATTATATTGTAAATCATGATTCTTGGACTGCACTCAATAACTGTTCTAGCTTTGCTGCAGCGGCGTGGGACGCTACGGTTGCACCGTCCTACAACGTGAGTGCGGGTTTCCCTAACACTCCGACAAATCTGGCAAACAGCATTATGTCAACATTCCCAAGCACTTACCTAACGGGAGCGGCTGTACCGTGGGACTATATCGTCTATTACGCGCAAGGTATTGGAACGCCGCTAGCTAGTACGCTTTACTTATAGGATGCATTTCCGGAGTAAATAGCCTAAATGTATGAAATCTATGTTGATGACAATGGGTATAATAATTCTTGGCACAGCCCTAGCCGGATTGGCTGTATACGTCTTAACGAGACGTACGGCCGATCCAGGTACTGTCTATATCTCCCAGGTAAATGTGACCCCAGAAACAATCGAGTTGAAGAAGCTCTCATTTGTTGAGAGCGCAGTGTGGTACGTCGGATACTCAACGCACTATGATAACGGTGTGTTGACCATCAAAATATATGAACGAGGCCCCATAAGATTCCCAGGCGATCAATACGACGGATTTACGTTATCCATTCCGAATACATACGGTAATATTCACGAGATTCATTTGAGTGGGGGTGGAAATTTCAGCGACAAAGTTATCTGGAAATCACCTTGATACTGTATAAAAAAGTGGTCTGAGGCTTAAAGCCGCCAAAGTAGTCTCTTGGTGGCTTTTCACGTTGCAGGAAGCAATCTCCGTCGTTTTGAGGAGCATTATAAAACGGCGAGGATTGCGCACGGATCCGCGGGTGGGCCAGGCGGGTATAAAGATTTGTGCATCGCTATTTATAGTCTCAGTCAGGGTGGGTTAAAACCCTCGCCTAGAGGCGAAGGCTTCAGCATGAATCTTGTGAACGATAATAACCTCCTAACAAAATGATTCTCGCATTACTACACTCATTAAATTCAAGAAGGTTATGTATTGTATTATGATTTTGAATCTCTTCCGGACTTCAGTCCGAGTTCATTCTGTGCGCTTCAGCGCAGAGTGGTTGAATAAAGAATTTTGTATCAAAGGGGGATAAGAATACTAAGATCCCCTTACATCAAAATGCAAGCGGACAACAAGATTTACGGAAAAAACATTCTTGCTCCGACGAGTTGCTTTCAAACGGAGCCTCCAACAAAAGTTTAAATTTCAGAAAAATTCCGTAATCTATTAGGACACTCTATACAATGAATCTATGAGTTCATCACAGAAGTTAACAATATTCCTTTTATATTATAAACATGTTTTACAGATATTGTCAAGCATTCTAAAAACCTGAAGATGTTAGAATATACGCATGGAACAGGAGGTATTGGGAGAACATAAGGTAGACTACAAGATCAAAACTGAGCAGTTCGAAGGGCCACTCGACCTCCTGCTTTCTCTCATTGAAAAGCGAAAACTTTTCATAGGTGATTTTGCGCTTTCAAAAGTTGCCGATGATTACATCGAACACATCCGTCGCTTCGAAGCATTTCCGATGAACGATGTCGCCAATTTTCTTCTTGTTGCCTCCACTCTCGTGCTCATCAAATCAAAGGCGATATTGCCTGAACTTAATCTTACACAGGAGGAGGTAACCGACATCGACGACCTCAAGCGTCGCTTGGCAATGTACGAGATGTTTCGAGATCTTGCGGTTAAGATTAAAACCGATTATGGTCGCAAGCTTATTTATGAGCGTAGTGGTCGCCCAGAAATGATACCCGTGTTTGCCCCCGACGCACACATAACAATAGAGCAGATAAGCGCATCTATTGTGGATGTCATACATGCGTTGCCCAAGAAGATCATTCTTCCCAAGGCAACAGTAAAAAAGATAGTCTCTATCGAGGAAATAATGGACCAACTCGCCAAACGTGTCACACAAGCCCTCAAAACCAGTTTTGGCCAGTTCTCAAAATACGAAAAGGGGAAGAGTATCCCAAAGGAAGAGCGGGTTGGAATAATAGTCTCATTTTTGGCAATGCTCGAATTGGTTAAGCAAGGGGTTGTGCATGTCACACAGGCAGAAGATTATGGCGATATTGATATCGAGACCCATCAATTTGAAACTCCCTCCTATGGCTAATAGTCAGACTATAAATAACCATAGCACCCTTTCAAAGTATTTATATTTACGTTAAGATACCTCAACATGGAACTTGCGAATTCACTCGAAGCAATACTCTTTTATCAAGCAGAACCTATGAAGGTTTCGCGTTTGGCGATACTACTTAAACGTAGTGTGTCTGAGGTACTTGAAGCCATCAAGGTTCTCGAAGATAAGCTTTCTACGACTGGTCTACGCTTGCTCACAAATGGTGGGGAAGTGACTCTTGGCACATCACCGGACGCTTCCGCACTCATTGAAGCCATAACCAAAGACGAGCTTTCTAAGGACCTTTCGAAGGCTTCACTTGAGACGCTCGCTATCGTTCTCTATAAAGGGCCGCTAACGCGCGCTGAGATAGACTATATTCGTGGGGTGAACTCCACCTTCATACTTCGCAATCTACTCATTCGTGGACTAGTCGAAAAGGTGGATAATCCTAATGACCAAAGAAGCTTTCTCTATAAGCCCACATTCCAACTGCTCGAACATATGGGGGTCACCAAAACAGAGGAACTTCCTGCGTATCAGGATACACTCAATACACTGGCAGCTTTTGTGGCGCTCAAAGAAAAGGATAAACCTACAGAGGCAGAAGCAGAGTCTGCTAATTCCGAGAACAATCCAAGTGACACAGCAATGACAGAACTTTCTGATGAAGAATTAGCGAGTGAGGCAGATGTGCTCGAGGCAGACATTCGCGAAGAAGATCAAGCTGGAGGGAATTTTGATGATGCAGCCTTACAAGAGCATCGAGAAGAAGACAAAATTGGCCTATGAACAGAGTAAGTCAAGTGCAGATCTTTCTCCTTGTGCTTATCATCGGATTCCTGACGGGTCCGCGGGTGTTACTCGCACTTTCAAAAATAGGCATTGGTACGGACGTTGCCTCTTCGCCAAACGCCTCTCAATTAGTCGCAGTCAGTGATTCTGATATTAAAATGTCTGATGTAAAACCCGCGACAGTTACGATCAAAAGTCCTTACGGAGAGCTCAAGCTACAAGCAAAAAGTGTGTATGTTTGGGATATCAACGCCCACAAAAAACTTTACGGGAAAGAAGAAGAGAAACAATTACCCCTCGCATCCGTAACCAAGATGATGATGGCGCTCGTCGCAGTCGAGCTTCTGCCAAGCGATACAAAGATAACAATTATCTCAATTGACCTCGAGTCTGAAGGTGATAATGGTTTGTTTCCAGGGGAAAAATGGGCACTTGCTGATCTTTTGAATTTCACCCTTATATCTTCATCAAATGACGGCGCAAGCGCAATTGCGAGTGTTGCTGGAGCGACCCTCCTACGTGAGGCGAGCTCTTCAGATCCGTTCCTGAACAAACAACTGTTCATCGAAAAGATGAACGAAAAGGCTGAGGCTATTGGGCTTACAAACACGCATTTTTCTAACGAAAGTGGCCTAGATGTCGATAGTGTCACAAGTGGCGCATATGGATCAACGCGCGATATGGCTATGCTTTTTCAATATATTTTCAAAAAGCATTCCGAACTATTTACCCCAACCACATATAAGAAGATTGACCTCACCTCACTCAGTAAGGTGACGCACCACGTCGCAAACACAAACGGTGGCGTCGCACAGGTCACAGGGCTCATAGGCTCAAAGACTGGCTATACTGAACTTGCGGGAGGCAATCTCGTTGTTGTGGTTGATATTGGCGTCGATCACCCAGTTGTCATCGCAGTGCTCGGCTCAACCCGCGAAGGCCGCTTTACTGACGTCGCTCAATTAATCAATGCGACCGTAAGCGATATAACAAAAGCGGATACTTTACCCGAAACAAAGACACAACACCGATAGGACTGCTATCTTGTTTTATTTGCGAACATTTTAATTCTTTTCTTTGTTTCTATGATCACTGATGTTATTAAGATACTTGCCCCCTCTGCACTCGCATTTATTGTGGGAATAGTCATCACTCCTTTTGTTACAGGGTTTTTGTATAAGCACAAGATGTGGAAGACATCGAGCGTCAAAAAAACCATTGATGGACAAGAGGCAACGATCTCAAGCAAGTTGCATAATGACGAAGAACGAAAAACTCCGCGGATGGGAGGCATAGTAGTGTGGGGCAGTGTGCTCATAACCGTGCTTATCTTATGGCTGTTGTCAGCATTCTTTCCAAACGCTACTACTGGCAAATTAAACTTCCTTTCCCGTAATCAAACCTGGCTGCCGCTCTTTATACTTATTGCAGGAGCACTCTGTGGTCTTGTTGACGACTATCTTGTCTGTCGCGATCAAGGAACATACAAAGGCGGGGGACTTTCGCTTAAGACAAGGCTTATTTTTGTCTTTCTTCTGGGACTACTTGGGGCTTGGTGGTTTTATTCGAAACTCGATATGGACTACATACACATACCATTTTGGGGAGACCTACATCTCGGGATTTTATTTGTGCCAGTCTTTATCCTCTTCATAATTGGTATTTACTCAGGAGGCATCATTGATGGCGTTGACGGACTATCGGGGGGAGTTTTCGCTATAATTTATTCGGCTTACGCAATCATTGCATTTGCTCACGGCCAGATAGACCTTGCTGCGTACGCGTCTGTTGTTGTCGGGGGGCTCTTGGCGTTCTTGTGGTTTAATATTCCTCCCGCGCGATTCTTCAATTCTGAAACAGGAACAATGTCCCTAACAACTTCTCTCGTCATTGTCGCATTTCTTACAAAAGCAGTAATTCCGCTTTTTATCATCGCATTTCTCCTTATTGCAACGAGTGCATCAAGTATCATCCAGATATATTCAAAAAAATATCTTGGCAAAAAATTTTTCATCGTAGCACCTCTTCATAATCATTTCCAGGCCCTCGGCTGGCCAGCATATAAGGTCACTATGCGCTACTGGGTATTTGGTATGATGTTGGCCGTTGTCGGTGTCATCATCGCACTCATCGGGTAGTCGCGCGTTATCTTCGGGCAACTTCTTCGTTGCCGCCTGTGCAGACTTGTGGGTAGTACCGTAACGTACAACCCAAAAGCACTGCCCAGACGTCGTCTCAAATTTGCCTCAAAGCTAACACGCTTGCGCTCATCTAAACAATCGATTTCAAGTACTTCCATAAATCAGTAAATTCGCTATAGTAAGACTATATATGGCAGATCTATTCAAGAATCGTATCATAAAAGAAAAACTAGAGAGTTTCCTGCTAGTTGATATTGACGAGCGGGTAGCGGTCATAAAGAAATGGCACTCCGCGTATCATGACGGAACCCTAATGAAGAAGACCGAAAGCCAGTGCGAACAAGCATTTAACCATGATTTTTTTGTTAAGGTACTGGGGTACAAAACATACCCGAACGATGTATACACGATAGATCCGAAGGCGACGACCGAGTCGACGGCTCAGAAGCCCGACGCGACTCTGGGCTATTTTGCGAACGGGAATAGAAGGACAATAGCTGTGGTTGAGATCAAAGATGTCAGAACTCCCCTTGATCGGTCACAAAAGCGGGAAGGTAATATGAGCCCCAGGTACATTCAACAATATATTGCAACACCTGTATCACGATAGAATACCTCAACCGGTGTTAATCCGCCAAGTCGCTTGCGTGGACGAGTGTTTATGA
>JAYTUL010000037.1:0-8151 GCA_043744555.1 bacterium
ATCGCGGCGCATGCAGGACTCACACACAAACGAAAGCTTAAACTTGTGAAGTCGTTACTGATGAAGAGAGAATAGCAACACTTTTTACCATTAAGCCCAAATTTATACTCCCGGTGGTCGTTAAATTTTAGGTCGCGAAGTCCTGGAGGGAGCTCGTGTTTGAGCGGACGTACTCATGGTACGTTCGCCAAACCGAATGAGCGAAGGACGATTAGAGCGTGTTTTGTAGATTGCAGATTTGAGATGCAGTGCGAGGCGTCGAGGGCATGATACCCGTAAGGCATACTCTGGTATGGCGTCGGGTTCATGCCCGATGACAACAAAGCAATACGCTCAAATATGCGATCTACTCGTCAGGGCGGACCATCTTGATGAAAACATCGGCGGGGATAGATACCCTCCCCATCTCCTGCATCTTGAGTTTTCCCTTTTTCTGTTTCTCTCGCAACTTCATCTTTCTGGTGATATCTCCTCCGTAAAGATAACCGGTAACGTCCTTCTTGAGTGCTGAAAGACGCTCGGAAGAAATAATACGTCCCATTGCCTTGGCCTGCATCTTGATGACAATCATCTGGCGAGACATGGATTTGGCGAGTTTTTTTACTGCAGCCTCCCCTTCTTCTTGAGCGCGCTTACGCGAAACAACACGGGAAAACGCAGTCACCACCTCGTCGTTCACCAAAATATCCAAACGTGTGACATCAGCGTCTCTGAATCCGGCTATCTCATACGAAAGAGAGGCATAGCCAGATGAGACACTTTTGAGTCTATCGAAGAATCCGCGCATGAGTTCGCGAAGCGGCATCTTGAAACTTATCTTGAAACGATTGTCTCCGAATATCTCAGAGTCGCCAATCTCAGCTTCATGCTCAAAAAGTATTTGATTGATAGGTCCCATGTAGTCAGGCGGCATGATGATTGCGCCATCGATCCACGGCTCACGTACTTTTTTTATCTCGTTCTCATCCGGAAAAAGTGCGGGAGAATAAATTATCTCGGCCTCACCCGTTCGCGCGGAGGTTATCTCATAGGTAATGGTGGGGGTAGTGACAACAAGGTCAAGGTCGAATTCACGACGCAAGCGTTCAGTAATTATCTCAAGATGGAGCATTCCGAGGAATCCACAGCGGAAGCCGCGACCTAGTGTTCCGGACGCCTCCTCTTCGAATGAAAGTGATGAGTCAGAGAGCTGTAGACGCTGGAGTGCCTGCCTAAGCATTGGTAGATCATCCTGACTCTCGGGAAATATCGAGGCCCACACTACAGGACGCGGCTTCTCATAGCCCTCGAGTGCTGGGAGCTGGTCTTTAAAAACTGTAACTGTGTCTCCTACTCCCGCCACTCCCGGACGCTTCACGCCGGTCACTATATAGCCAATTTCTCCTGCAATGAGCTCGTTCTTTGCGACCTCACCCGGAGCGAAGTAGCCGGTCTCAAGTGCAAAAAACTTTTCCTTTGCTGCGGAGAAAATGAGTTCAGAACCCTTCTTGATCACACCATCGAGGACGCGAACATAAATGATGACTCCGCGATGGTTTGAATATGAAAAATCAAATACGAGCGCCCGCGCACTTTTCGTGGCAACGTATTCTTCCTTGGGTGGCGGGACTCGCTTTATGATGGCCTCTAGGAGTTCTGCGACACCCTCACCCGTGCGACCCGACACGAGCATGATACTCTCAGGGTCAACACCGAGTAGCTCAACTATTTCCTCGCGCACGTCGTCGATGCGAGCGAGCGGAGAGTCAATCTTTGAAAGTACAGGAATGATGGTTAGTCCATGATTACGTGCCATTTGCAGGGTGGTGAGCGTCTGCGCTTGTACACCTTGAGTGGCGTCGACAAGCAAGAGCGTACCTTCGACCGCCTTGAGTGCACGCGAAACTTCGTATGAAAAGTCGATGTGTCCTGGAGTGTCAATGAGGTTCACTAAATATTCTTCACCATCAAGTGAGTAATTCATGCGTACCGGCTGCATTTTGATAGTGATGCCGCGCTCTCGTTCGAGCTCCATGCTGTCGAGCACTTGCTCCTGCATCTTGCGCTTCTCTATCGTATGCGTCTGCTCGAGCATGCGATCGGCAAGTGTTGATTTGCCGTGGTCGATATGCGCAATAATGCTGAAATTTCGAATGTGTTTACCGTCCATAAATATAGGTTGAGATTTTCATACTAGCATAGATATCACTAAATTCATCTGTGACTGCTTTTTTGACTTAAAAAAAATTAGCCCCATTCCGACCCATGAAAACTGGATAGTGGAATAGGGCTAAGGACTAATTTTAGAGTTAAGAACTGACTTGCCTGCCTGCCGTCAGGCTGGCGACACAGCAAACGCGAACCCGCTGTCACGATCCCACCTCATGCCAGGCCTGCCGATGATCGCATCGAGCCAGCGACCACAGGAGTCACGGCCCGCACAGAGCAAGAGCGGACCGATGCGGGAGTCGTTGATCGATTTGTGCATGGCGACGATCCAGATCAGCCCCATGGCTTCGATCTCCTTGTCCGTGAACTTCAGACGAATGAGACAGGCCAGTTCGGCGTTCGGCTTCAACAGCTTGCGCTCGTCGGCCTCGGTGCGGATCTTCTTCGTGATCAGATCTTTGTCCTTGAAGAGCATGTCCTTGAGAACGGCGACTTCGGTCGTCACGCCGCTCGTCGGCTTGAAGGAAGGCGTTCGGAGCACCTGCTTGGCGTAGACTCCGATGAGGAAACCGTTGCCTTCCAGACGCTTGATCCAGTCAACGCCTTCCGTGCCGTCACTTGTGACCGAGAAGTAGATGACGCCGTCTTCCTCGCGCCACGAACGGATCGGTTTGGAAACAGGGAGTTCGTCGCGAAGAAAGCGGCGTGCTCCATCGATACCGCCGAGCTTGTTGAGTACCGCCTCGATACTCACCGCGCCTGCTTCGTCCTTCACATACATATCGTATTTGGACATCATTTAGCTCCTTTAAGCTTTTAGCTGAGTAGATTTCAACCTGCTAGGCTGAAATTACCTCTATTCCGAGGCGGAACCATGACCCATGTGGTCATAGCGAAGAATGGCCTATTTCATGACTTCATGATAGTTAAACCCCTTTTCGCTATGACCAATCGCAAGTCTTATCTTTCATCAAAGAACTATGCGAAATATCATACACCTAAACACCATATTTGTCAAATTAACTCGAGGCTTTATCTGTAAATCTCAAAATGTTTCTGGCTCAATTACAATAGGTTTCTTAACCCAGAACTTGTGATGGAGCGATACCCTGATCTCTTCGAGTTCTTTGTTCTCCATCATACGCAGAAGGAAGATGCCTACTAGAATAGCGACAACGCCTGAAACCACACCCTGAATAAAAATTCCAAGGAATGTATCAAGGTCAAGTACATGAGCAAGCACCTGCAAAGAATGGTACGCAACAAACCCCATCAACACCGATGAAGTGAAGCTGTGCAAAAATGCTTTTTTAACACCGTGCATAAGGTCGCCAAAATAGTGCGTGAGAAAGTAGAGCAATACGAGCACATTGATAATCATTCCTAGCGAATACCCAAGAGGAAGCATGAGTATCTTTGTGCCGGAAATATCGCCAACACGAAGCAATGTTTCCGAGAAATAACGAAATGTAGGGTATGCATCGTAGATCCAAAGTAAGAACCAAGAAAGAAACACCACCAGTCCGCCCCCGAGCATGTTTGCTATAAGTGGGAGTTTGGTCTTGCCCATCGCATAAAATACACGAGTAAAGAGTAGCACCAGATTCTGTGCAACTACGGAGATCGCGAAGAGGGCAAGCGCCGCAGCGGTGAGTCTGGTTGCGGTCCAGTCGAAGGCGCCTGAGCCAAGAATTGTGCGAACTATTTGTGCACGGAGTACGATAAAGAGTATGATCGCAGGGAAAGACCAGAACATGATATGCCGAGTGGCAGTTATAACCTGATGGGAAAATTGCTCTTTATTGCCTGTCGTCCATAGTTTTGCAAGTGTAGGAAATGCTGCAACAGAATAGCTCATCCCTACGATTGAAAGCGGAATACTCTGGAGATTCATTGCCAGTGTAAACACAGCGATAGAACCGACTTTCATTTGTGATGCGAATTGCACCAAGACTATTGTGGCAAATTGAGTTGCAGAAAGTGAGATGGTGCGCGGTATCGAAAGCATGACAACGCGCCTGAGCTCACGCCAATTGATCTTCCATGTGAAGCGCGGAAGTATCCCCTCTCGCAAAAGTACCGGTAGCTGAATACTGACATGCATGAGCGCCCCAACGATGACTCCGATCACCACACCTACTAGCCCATAATGAGGCATGAGAAATACGATACCGAAGATGATACCGAAGTTATAAAGTATCGGTCCCGCAGCGAAGACAAAGAAGCGCCGGAGCGACTGCGTCACGCTGCCATAAAGATTTGAGATACCGAGCAACAATGGCGACAGCAATAAAATGCGCGAGAGAATGACGTATTGATCGAACTCTTTTGCCGAAAACCCTGACACTATTTTATGGCCCCATATAGGGATAAGGATATACGCAATTACCGAAATGACGATCATCATGAATACGAATGCAGTAAATATCGTATTCACAAACTGCCTCGCGGCTTCTGGCGATCCCTTATCTTTGTTCATGCGTTCCAATAGGAACGGTATGAGAACGGTCACTGCCACAAATGAGGCTACCGAGGCGTAGAGCAGATCGGGTATACGAAATGCCGCATAGTAGACATCGAGTACCTGACCGGCGCCAAAATAGTGTGCGAGAAGTCTGTCACGAACAAGTCCGAGAGACTGCGACAATAATGCTGTTGCCGCCAAGAGGAAAGCGGCCTCATGAAGACCGCTCCACTCTTTATTGAATACGCGCAGGAAACGATCGACCATAAAAGGTTAAACGATCTTTAGTTTGCGGCTTTGGTGTCAGTACTTTTGTTCAAGACCTTAAGCGCATCGTTTACCGGTTGAGATGGTGCGACATAGGGAGGCGCGAATGGATCCCTTCCAGACTTAAGATTCTTGAGAATATTGGCGACTTCCTTATTGTCGGGATTAAGTGTCAACACATCGCTAAACTGTGTTATAGCATCTTGATGTCGACCTGCACGTTCATAGGTAAGACCGAGGAAATATTTCGCATCAGCGTAGAGGGGATTCAAGATCACTGCTGCTTCGAACTCATTCATTGCAGCTTGGTTGTCTCGCTTGATGTAATTAAGATAGCCAAGTGCGAAGTGAAGTAGGAAGTTGGTAGGCTCAGCTGCCGTGCTCGCTTTAAGGACTGCAACTGCGTCATCGACATTCTTATCCTGAAGATCAAGCTGAACGAGGAAAGAGACTGCTTCGAGGTAGTTGGGTCTTTCTGCTAACGCCTGCTGCAAGTACGTGCGCGCCTTTGCGTGATCGCCTGCTACATATTCCAGACGTGCAAGTACGAAAAGTACACGAGGGCTCTTTGGGTTCAAGCGGAGCGCCTGCTCGTAGCTTAAGCGGGCTGGTTCTGCGGTACCCTGAATACCGAGTGAGCCGAGCGTGTCATATACTCCACCCAACTGAAGATAGTTCTCAAAATTGCTTGGGTCAACAGTGATAGCGCGTTCTGCATCGCCACGTGCCAGAACGATAAGTGCATTTGCCTTTGCTTGGAAATCAGCCTGATCGGTGTTGTTGTTGGGAAGTCTTCCGAGTCTCACTAGAGCGATATTGCTCATGTCACGAAGGTACAGATCTCTCTCAGAAAACGAGTTTGCATGCTTGACGGCTGCTTCGGCTTTATCAATGTCATTCACTGCAATAGCGAGCTGTGCTTCACGATACGAAACAAGCGATGACACCTGACGATACAAGAGTACACCTCCAGCGGAAGCACCCACAAGCACGATGACGATGACTGGTGTGAGCACAAATGATAGGCGAGAAGTTCCGGAAAATGAAAGGCTGTAGCGGCCGATGACTCCCTCACCCACCAAGAATGCGATAAGCGCCCCCGTAAAGAGGAACGAGAGCGAGAAGATAGCGGTATTGGGAAGATAGAAGAATGCGAGACTCCAGAAGTAGAGTGTCATCAGGAAGAGTGAGGATGCGAGATATGCGGCGATACGATCCTTCGCAAATAGTCGGACAATGTGTCTCGACTTCATAAACAAGAGCACGACAAAGATAAGCCACAGAAGCATACCGATAATACCGGTGGTTCCAAAATACGTAGGAATGCGACCAAGGCCGAAATCAAACGCTGTGTCCCAGAAAGGAGTGCGATTTATCTCAGATGACTTATGCAAGAGGAAGCTTTGAGCGAAACGGTTTGGCCCTGTTCCAAAGAATGGTGCTTCTTGAAGCGAAGCCTTTATAACCTCATAGGTAGTTTTTGGGGTAAGCACAACTTCAGAGTATGGTGCTGCGCGGAAGAACTTTCCTATCGTATTGGCAATAGTTACATTCTGTGCGCCCCAAGGAAGCGTCGAGAGTCCGCTCACATAAACAAGCGACACGGCGAGAAGAATACCCGCAAGTACGGGGATGTGCCCTACAACACGCTTGTGTACTGGCTTGTGTGGATGTGCGGAGCCAGATTGAAGTGCTTCGTGGGTCTTTTGTTTATGTGTTGCCTCCCCTTCGCGAACTGCAAGTGCCATCAGTGCGCCAGTAAATACGACGAGTATGAGCCAAAGCACCGTGAAATCTATGAGGAGCAGGAAGAATAATCCGACAATGAAAATGACATATGACGGAAGCTTAAGCGTCTTGTTGCTCGGGAAGAAATAGAGCGTGGTAAGAACCATGAGCATCATACCCCCTATCAAGGAAGCGAGGTCATTCCATTTACCTACTGGGGTGGCAACATCGCTCGTAAACACAGCGAAACTTAAGAAATTCGCACCAAAAAAATGTCGCGCGAATTGATAAACCATGATGATCGAGCCCGAGAAAATGAACGCTGCATAGAGCGACAGGACGCGATCGCGGTCAGAAAAGACGACCGAAGAGAGGAACATGAGGAGGAAGAGTATAACAAATGCATTTACCGTACCCAAGTCGTATCCTGAGCCGATAAATGAAACAAGCGGTGCAGGAGACACAAAAGCAGCTACCACAAACTGCAGAACGAGAAGGACGGAGACACTCAAGAGAAGACTTTTGGGGATCTCAACCTTGCCGTCGCGCAAACGTCCGACTGCCCAGGCGAAGATACCGAACAATACAACTACCTCAAGTAGAATCATTTTTGCGAACTCAGGCGCAACTGCCTGACTTGGAATAAAGAAAATGGGCAATATAAATGCAATGCCCAATAAAAGCCAGTAAAGCATGCGGTCTGAGAATACTTTGTGAGAAATGACTTTCCCGAGAAGCATTTGTGCGATGGCAGATTTTGTGGGTGCGCCTTCGTGATGTGTCTGTTCTTCCGACATATGATTTGTGAATACTAATATTAATAAATAACTTAAATACGCTGAGGGCGTATTCATATATCCCTATGTGTCTTATCTGACATAGAGACTAGCCTCCTCCTCAATAGATTTAGCTCATAGAGTATATCACGGAAGAAACTCAAGAATCACTGCAACTGTGCATAATTTGCCACACTCCCTGTGATGGCTTAATGAACTAAATTTATTTTGCACTAAGCAACAAAAATCATGAGTGGTCGAGTAATTGATTAATTGTTCATAAAAAGAACCAACCGTTTGGGATGGTTTTTCCACATTGTGAATTCGTGAAATCATAACGACTGTCCCATCGGACGTTCGTTATGATGTTGCCTTAATCTAACGCAACTATAACAAAAACCCGCATCAGAGTGCGGATACTGGGTTTTCTTTTTCGTTAAGGAGTCGCCGGCGGCGACTCAATACACTTGGTATCTTTTCCACAAAACCTGCAAGGACGATCTCCAATGAGCCGAATTAGTAGTAGCACAACGACCATCCAATCGGACGGTCGCCATGATGTTGCCTTGCATCTATAAGCCGAATTCTGTATCGCGAACGCAATGCGGACGCGACGGCAGATATTTATCTAGGCCTGCAATTACTTACAGGCTCGAGCGGCACTTCCAATTCAAATAAATTTGAATCAGACACGGCCTTGCACTCGGGTAAGGATTTAGCCGTTTCACTCTCGATGTTCCCATCAAGATTCACCCTTTCAATAAAGAA
>JAYTUL010000038.1:0-8124 GCA_043744555.1 bacterium
ACGATAGAACCCCTGCATCGCACCACTCCCACAAGCGGACAATACAGGGGCTTAATTTCTATCATTTACCATCCCATGTTGAAGGCGGAATTTAACTTCCCACTTTCTCCCACATGCTTACCATTCTATCCCACCACTTCCCACACTGCAACCACTTCCCTACCACCTTATCCACAGTTCCTTAAAAGACTACAAATAACCTTATACGTCAAACTACGATTTTGATAAGTCAACTCGAAAAATCCCAATATGTTGAGGTGTCAGTGATTCCAAAGACCGCCTTTGGATATTTGAGTGGGGAGTGGAAAAAGGAAAAAAATAATTTATCCAAGGGGTACACTTGGATAGTATGGGTAGCTTAGTCTAAGTCTCAGAATGAAAAAGTGCAGAATGACGACCTCAGAATTTACGGTATGATTCAAAAATTAGCTATCTCGGACGAACGCTCGAGATAGCTAATATTAAAAACGGTGTTTGTAGAAATTGGAAAATTGATACTGCACAATCCGCCGAGGAATTTGAACATAAAAAAAATTTACTTAACAGCCGACTCCCCATTTCCAAATCGGACTTTTTCTGATTCCACAAAAAAAAGGCCGCCTAACGAGAAGTTGGACTAAGCCTTCCTTTTGGTTAGACGGTTTGTATCATTTGTATACCACTTGCAAGCACGCAACCTTATTTATCTCACTTTGCTTCTGTAGCGGTGTGATTTCTTTGGGATGCACGCATGCGATCAGCTCTCCTTCAGCTCCGCCCCTCGATATTACGACTGGTAGCTGAGTCTCGCCAAAAATGAATGAAATTACGACCGCGACACCCGTGCCGGTGTATCGACTGGAGACTTGAACGACCATTCCTCTTTTCATAAGACGATCGTCGGTCAACACGATCGAATCGATTTCACCATTAACGAAGTTGATGGTCTTAATATCAATAAAGGAGCTGGGGTTATCAATCGAAACCTCGCCGCCGAAACTGGCAGTACGCGCATTTTGAATTTGCTGAGACAACTCTGTATCATGGATCGGCATCTTGTTTCTCCTGTTGAGTGTGTGAATGACTGTACTAACGTTATCATGTTTCTTATAATTGTCAAGTGCATCGGTGCATATGCTTGATGAATTATTAATGAACCTCCCCGCGGCAGAGCCGTACCCTCACTCGCTCCACTTTGTATCGGCGGGGTATCACAGGAGCTTCGCACTAAATATCATGGAAAACCAACGGTTTCCCAAACCCTTCCTTAGCGGAAATCCCCATGGCAGAGCCAGGGGGTATTAAGAGGAATAAATCGTAGTATGTGACACAGACTTACGACAGTAGATAGTAATGGGAAAACTGAGCGAACAGATAAGTAAATTTTTTTCATTCTTCGGTGTGAGATCTTTGGATTCCGTATGCTCATCAGTCGAAACTATTGGGTACCCTACGCACATCTTATTTTTGCTCCTTCGATGTAAAGCAAAAGCTCGCGATTCGTTCGCGGGCTTTTTTTAATATTGTATTCTTCTATTAATTTTTCGGTTTAAGGAGTGGGAATATCTGCGTTTCGCGTATCGGTTTGTTGGCAAGAAACGCAAACAGTCGTTCTGAGACGCCGAAACCACAAGTGGGCGGCATGCCATGTTCGAGTGCTTCTACGAAATCGCGGTCGAACATTTGTGCCTCATCGTCACCAGCATCGCGCATGTCTTGTTGCGCCTGAAAGCGTGCAGCTTGATCGACTGGGTCATTTAGCTCACTGTAACCCTTCCCTACTTCGCTGCCTGCAATAATGGGCTGGAACTGCTCTACCACACCACCTCCTTTTGCAAGCTTTGCAAGCGGAGACATTTCAACTGGAACATTGATAAGGAATCCCGGACCCGAGAGCTTCTTACGGCAGTACTTCCACAACGTATCAGTGGCGCGAATGCGATTCCAACCCTTCTTATCGTAATCAACCTTAAGGCGCTTGAGCGCACTCTCTATGTCTTCAATTGTGGCAACACTAATATCGATATCAGTAAACTTTTTGATCGTATCTTTGTAATCATAACGTTCCCATTCTTTTGACAGATCGATGTCAAAATAATGTATCTGAAACTGTAGCGTGCCAAATGCAGCCATCGCCACTTCCTTGTACATCCGCTCGACGAGCTTCATTCCGTCTTCGTAGTTCGCATAGCCCCAATAAAATTCGAGCTGTGTGTAGTCCTGTGCGTGCTCTGCGCTCATACCTTCGTTTCTGAATATTCGCCCTATCTCAAACACTTTCGTGTAGCCCGCGACCATGAGGCGCTTCTGCCACAATTCTCCACAGGAGATACGCAAGAATACATCAAGATCAAGCGCATTGTGATGCGTGGCAAATGGCTTTGCATCTGCGCCACCCGTAGTGTTCTCAAGTACGGGCGTCTCAACCTCAAGAAAGCCTTCGTCTAAAAGGAAGGTGCGAATCGCATTCCAGAATTTTGATTTCTTTACAAAAAGATCTCTGAGTTCGTCGTCAAACAAAATATCAAGATAGCGTTGACGCAATTTTTCTTCGGGGTCTTGTAGTCCGTGCCATTTCTCTGGAAGTGGGCGGAGCGACTTCGCAGCCATAGTCCATGACTTGACCATAATACTGTTCTCACCGCGCTGTGTAACAAAAAGTTCGCCAGTAACTCCGATAAAGTCACCGATATCAGCGACTTCTCCAAAGAAACTCATCTGTTCCTCTCCGAGTACATCAAGCTTTAATACAGCCTGAAACGTCGTCGTGCCATCATTTAGAACTATGAACTGAATCGCTCCTTGCCCGCGGATAGCCATGACGCGTCCGACAATATTCACAACTCCTTTCTTAGTTTCAAGTTCCGTAAAATTTGCACGCAGCTCGGCGAGAGGCATATCCCGAGCTACCTTGCTTGGGTACGCATCAATACCGCGCGATTTGAGAATGTCGAGCTTCTTTAATCGTTCTGTACGAATTTCTTCTAAGGATGCCATTGTAGGTAGCGAGAAGTGAAAAGTGAATAGAATGAAAAAGTTCCTTTCTACTGACCCTTTCCTCTTCTTACTTTATTTCGAGTATTTCCCCCTTCATCTCACCAGCAGGACTGGTGTATGTGAAGCTATCACCTTTCTTCTTGCCCATTATTGCCTCACCAATCGGAGATTTATTAGATATCTTTCCTGCTGCGACATTTGCTTCTTCGCTCCCGACTATCGTATAACTCTTGGTGTCTTTGCCGCGCCTTACTGAAACAATTGAGCCAATTCCGACTGCGTCGGTCTTGTGCTTCGAGCCAACGATAACTGCATTTTTAAGTATCTCCTCAAGCACCATAATACGCTCTTCGATACCTGCTTGCAGTTCGCGGGCTGAATGATATTCAGCATTCTCTGATAGATCGCCCAATGACTTAGCAGCTTCAAGCGCCAGAGCGATCTCTTTACGGCGAACATGAGTCAAATAATCCAATTCCTCTTTTAGCTCTTCAAATTTTTCTTTACTCAAATACTCCTTTTGTGTGTCCATGGAAAGATATGGTAACACATCTCATTCACAGAAACAAACTCATGATATTTGACATGATAAAGTATCGTGTTGAATTGTGAATTTAGGAAGATACTCGAGGAGAAAGGGAAAGAATTGTAAATTAAAATATACCGACTATTGGGTATTTCCTATTTGAGGTATTCCGGAGTTGAGGAAGCCATCCAATCAAAAACCTGTCGAGCGACATAACTCGCGTTAGTGGTATTCCCCTTCACGCCGCGGTCAAGTAGGAATGCGAAAGCATATTTCGGCTTATCATATGGAAAAAATCCGATTACCCACGAATTAACTCTTGCTTTGGACACACCAAGTTCGGCGGTTCCTGTCTTTGCTGCAATTTTTACCGCAGGAGTGTTTAGGGTTGATGCTGTACCAACAACCACACCCATACGCATACCCTCTTGAGCTACCGTAAAATACGACTCCTGGATGTCTAAGCGGTACGTGCTTGTCGCAATGCCGGTATTCAAATGTGGACGCACGACTATGCCTTTCGAGGCGAGGATGCTCGCCTCTTTCACTGCCTGAAGCAGACTTCCTTGCATGCCGTATTGTCCGATGCCGGTGAAATAGGTATCTCCAACGCGCCAATTCGGATCTTCGGGAAAATTCCTAGCTTTCCACTCTGGGTTGGGTATCGTTCCTGAAACCTCACCCAAAAGATCGATCCCAGTCGTACTTCCATAACCGAATATACGCGCATAATGCTCCACATTGCGTATCCCCAAACCCTTTTGTCCTTCGAAGCCTCCGGTCACTTCATAGAAATATACATCCGAAGACTCAGCGATCGCAGAGCGCATATCAATCCAGCCATGATTCTTCCAATCATTGAATCGACTTGGTTTATCAGGGAAATATGGATTAGGTACCGTGATGTATCCAATAGAAAGTATCTGAGTTTCAGGAGAGATAATTCCTTCATTGAGTGCACCGATAGCGTACATGGGCTTCACGATAGACCCTGGGGCGAATAATCCACCGATGGCACGATTCAAAAATGGCGTACCTTTGTCATTATTATACTCAACTATTTTTGCACGGTCGTCGCCCGAAGTCATAACATTTGGATCGAAGTCCGGATATGAAACAAGTGCCAATAATTCACCGTTTGAAATATCCATGATCGCTGCCGCTCCACCGAGATAATTTTGCTCTCTCGCCGTTTTTCCGATTATTGAATACATCTTACCCTGAAGCGCTTCATCGATAGAGATCTTGAGGCTTGATCCTTGCTGCGGTGGATCAATGACATTTGCGGACCTCACATTGCCGAGCGCATCTGTTTCAATGATACGAAGTCCGGTCTTACCCTTGAGTGCGTCATTATAAAACTCTTCAACTCCTGAATCTGCCTCGTAGTCTTTGCGGTAATATACACCGTGCTTGTCGCGAGCAGGATAATGCAGATACCCGAGAATATTTCCAAATCCAGAGGTTGCTGTGTACTCGCGTAGGTAGAAGCCGAGTTCTTCGGTGCTCGGTACATTCCATGCGAGCTGTTTGCCATTACGGTCACTTATTATTCCGCGTTCAGGGAACAAAAGCTGATGTTCGAGGCGGTTTTGTTCACTCTTTATCGCATACAGTTTTCCATCAACAACTTCAAGAACTGCGGCACGCGTTAAAAAAATCGAACCAAAAAAGAAAAACGTGGCGCCAAGTATCAAAATGGTGCTTCGCTTGATGGGTGTGGACATGCGCCCCTCGAACTGATGCACATCAAATTCCGGAATATTCTTATCATCAAGAAATATCTCGTCAGGGTCAATGTCTTTTGTTGAATTGTAGCGTGAGCGTTTGAACATAAAGTTAATATAATGCTACTAGAAACGCATTGCGCGTTCACGTATGAATATTCGTAATGCCTGAATGATGATAAAGAGTGCAACCGCTCCGACAGCGAGAGCTAACGCGTAATCAGAAATCGTGGCAGCGCGATACAAAAGCTCAAGCGACGCGAATGCGATCAAGAATTCAAAAAAATACGGAATGATTACAAGTCCAAGGATAGCAATTGATGCAAAAAGCCAGAATGGAAAAAGAAACAAACCCACAAAGAGGGTGAGGTCTAGCACAGTGCGTAAAAGAGAGACACGTATCATACCTATTGCTCTTTATGCGACGCTGCCGTCTTTTTATCGTCTTTGGGTATTGCAAGATAAACCCAGCGTACCTGACTCATATTAAATGGGAGTTTAAGGAAAAGAGCTTCAAGCGACGTGCCTTCTGGCTGATCAATTGCGCTAACAACTCCTGCATACCCTGCACCGAGTGCAGGGATATCCACAAGGTCACCGACGGACACGTTCGACCCACGTGGTAGCACAATGCGCAGATTGCCGCCGCCCATGCCGTGGGCAACTGCCGGAATAGCACTTGAGCCCACGGTGACATTAAGTTCATTCTCAGGTGCGGATGCGAGTGTCATTATTGATCCCCGCTTCCATGTGCGGCTAAGTTTCCCAATAATGAAATCACCATCTCCATAGACATCCATTCCTGCTTTTGCCCCGACGTCCTCACCAGCATCAATGATGAGCGTATCGTATGGAGACGAAGCGGGAGAAGTAAGTACGCGCGCAAGGATGAAACTCATTTCTGGCTCTCGCCCAAGTTTCGCCTTGAGCTCGACGTTCTCATCCTGCATTCGTTCACGGCTGTAGGCCTCAATTGCAACGTGATCAAGATCGGCGCGTAATTGTGCATTCTCCTTTGCAAGAACCTCCTTTGAGGTGAGCACATTTAGCACATGTTCAAATTCAGTTTTTATCTCAACTTCCACAACCCAAAAGGGTCTACCGATGGTTGCGAATAGCCCCCCGAGCGAATTGGCGAGCGGTCCGCGGACAAGGAAAATGAGGAATGTAAGCAGAAGAAGTGCCCCGAGTATCTTTCGTCGTTTTCCCTTTCGTTCGTTATCGTGCCTAAAGCTAGTGATCATCATAATTTAGTGTGTGGATGAGTGGGAATTATTATATTGATTGATCGAGAAATTAAAGATTCGCATGGAGATAATTTCAGAATTGGATGGGATGCGAAGTGTTGGAGTTGAGCGGTGTGATGAGACTGTACTCATAGTACTGTCTCAAACCCGCGAGACGAAACACGAGTAGCACGCCAATTCTGGAATTATCGCGGTGGGAGCTCGTTGTCGTGCTCGATAAGTACCTCCCTATATTCTTCAATATTCTCAATAACAATTCCCGTCCCGCGCGCCACAGCAGTAAGTGGATCATCCGCTGCGGCAACAGGGATCTTGAGTGTATCTGCAAGAAGTTTTGGCAAACCGAGTATAAGTGCCCCTCCTCCCACAAGCACGATACCCTTATTCATCACATCAGAAAGTATCTCCGGTGGTGTGGTCTCAAGTACTTCTTTGGTGGACTCGACGATTACCTGTATCGACTGTGCGAGTGCTTCGCGTATATCCGCGTCAGTCACTATTACTTCCCGTGGAAGTCCAGTAAGCAAATCTCGTCCGCGGATAGCAGCCTCAAGTGGCTCCCCTGGTTTGAGTGCTGAACCAATTGCTATCTTTACATTCTCTGCAGTACGCTCACCAATAAGAATTTTGAACTCATCACGGATATACGAGATAATGTCGCTATTGAACTTATCGCCTGCAATCTTTAGATTCTTTGAATTAACAATGCCTCCGAGTGAAATGACCGCAATGTCTGTAGTACCGCCACCGATATCGATGATCATGGAGCCTACGGGCTCCTTAACTGGAAGTCGGATGCCGATGGCTGCTGCCATTGGCTCTTCGACAATATAGACTTGACGTGAGCCTGCGTTCATTGCTGCATCACGCACTGCACGCGTCTCAACATTAGTTATAGACGAGGGCACGCCGATGACCACTCGTGGGCGGCCATTCTTCTTCGACATCTTCTGTGCTTTGTTGATGAAGTGTGCGAGCATTTCTTCGGTGACCTCGAAGTCAGAGATGACACCATCAACAAGCGGGCGTATGGCAACCACATGACCAGGAGTGCGTCCAAGCATTTGCTTGGCATCGGTGCCTACTGCCACGACGCGGTTAGTCTTCTGGTTGAGTGCAACGACTGAAGGCTCGTTAATGATGATGCCGTGATCGCGAAGATAGACAAGGGTATTTGCAGTACCAAGGTCTATGCCAATGTCGCTTCCCATCATGTTGTAAAATCGGTCCAATATCATACGTTAGTTTCCCCATTCTAGTGGAACACGCGCAGAGAAGCAAACGCTTGACAGTGGTATTATTTTATTACTAAATTAAAATGAAGTAAATCCATATAGTTCTTTACGTCTGAGGAGTTTAAACATGACCTGAAACTGTTTATAAGTCTGAATATCTTATTGATGGGGATATCCCCCAGCTACGCTATCTTGTACTGCAAAAACAAGGTCGGACACTACCGTGCCAGCGACGTGAGTCAAGACGCCTGCGCCCGCCTCATGTATGCGTATATGCGCTTTCCCAAGCGAAGAAATGAGGCCGTTCACATGCACAATGAACAACCCCCCAGCATAGCTTGAGGGTATCACCCGAGCATGAGCGTCATTGCCATAGTGTCAGTTGGTAACTTCGTCCCATCGTCTTTCCCTGA
>JAYTUL010000039.1:0-8022 GCA_043744555.1 bacterium
CCTCATAAACACTCGTCCACGCAAGCGACTTGGCGGATTAACACCGGTTGAGGTATTCTATCGTGATACAGGTGTTGCAATATATTGTTGAATGTACCCTTAAGCATGTTTACACTCCTTGATGAAATGATAGAATCTACAAAATAGACTATCAAGAGCTCAAGAAATGTACAGAACGAAAGAGTGTGCAACTATGGCTTCTTTGCGGTGAGCACATATCCGAGCGGATAACGGTCAATGCCGTATGAACCGTTACGATCTAGGCGATGGAGCACGAAGTCACACACACGTGCGAGTGCGAATACAAGCAAACGGAGGATCGCGAAGTGGAGTGCATTGTGGACCATTGTTGCAGCGGCCGCAAAGGGGCCATCGCCCGTTTCTTTGATGTTGATATCGGTAAAGTGCTCGTCTTTAAGTAGGCGCTCGAGGGTGTCGCGAGTGAAGCGCCAGTGGTCGCGTGGACTTGGGTGCACGGGTATAAGAAATGGCACAGCGATCACTATCATTCCGCCTCCCTTGAGTACGCGGAAACTTTCCGAGAGTACATTCTTGGTGTTGTAAACGTGCTCTAGTGTATTGATGAGCAGCACTCCGTTGTACTTCGCATCTTCAATAGGAAAATTTTCTTCGAGATCACAATCGATATCACGTTCGCCGCCGATATTCGCGGAGGTGATGCTCTCCCAGCCCTTAAAAAGTTCTCGATAAGCTGCTTTCGTAGTGCCGCCAAGATCAAGCACATCTCCTGAAAGAGTAATATGCTCAAATTCTTTATACATTCCGTCGCGCGTAAATGTGAGTCCCATGAAAATGATTTGTTTAATTTATGAAAAGTATATCACTTTAGGTCGATGCGATATACGCGAAAAGCTTCTTGACCACTACTTGTGTTGATACGCACATAAGGATATTTTTTTCGCTCAAGGTCACTTACTAATTCCTCAGTACTTGAATAATAAGGGTCACTCATTTTTACAGGATCAAGGGTTGCTTGGGTGGTCGGGTATACAAGGAAAACGACACGAACTTGGGTGTATCGCATTGAAAAATATTCTTTCAGCTTCCCAATACTCGTAAAATATAATCCTGCCGTAGAAACAACGGGTAATCGATAATATATCTTGTAGCGTTCAAAATACCATATTCCTGCAAACCAACTTGTACGTTCGTCATAAAGCAGAACACTTTCTGATTTTGCTAATTCCTCAGTACTGAGATGGAGTTCAGTTGCTGTTTTGATTGGCGACACCCTTGAGTGCTCCGACGAAAAATAATTTTTACGATATATCTGCAAAAAATCATCCAACTGGTTGAACCCTTCGTTTTCTTGACGGTAAGTAGAGTAATAGAGTCCAGCAGTTCCAAGTGGTTTCGACAATATATTGGTATTTATATTATAAAAAATTTCAAATATTAATATAATACTAAGTAAAAATTCTAAATGCGTAAGCAGTATGCGCTCAATTTTTCTATTATTAATACTCTTAATCCAGTCTTTTATATCTATGATCAAGAGCGCCGAAGCAATACACAGGAATGGCAGAACTATTGAATGAAAGCGTGTGCCGCCTGAAAATAAGCTGAACATCACCAAGATAAAAAATATGGACAAAGACAGGGCTTGCTCCATTACATCAGCTCTTCGACTTAATAGTTTCACAAAGAGCCATGTGATGCTTATCGTAAACAAGAAGGCAAAAGGGAAAGATGATGAGTCATAGAAAGAATTTAAAAAATCTACACAATTTTGACCAATATGTAAGTCGACTCCCCTGCTATCGATAACCCCAAAGTCATCTGAATGAAGTCCAACAATTGCCGATAGTGCGGAATCAAAATGTCCTCGAAAATTATAGAGGAAAAAATTATAAACTATAATTGGCGAGATCGTCCCAATGAATATTTGCAAAGCAACATTCCATGTGTCCATTTTTTTTAATGTGATGGATGGTCGAGTGCGATGACTCAAAAAAAAGACGAGTAGCGCAGGGATCAAAAAGATGGCTGTATATTTTGACAGCACAGATAGTCCGAGAAAAAATGATCCCCAATATAACCAAGTCTTGTCATTGTTATTATGCACATATAAAACCATTGCGGAAAATGTCAGCAAAATAAAAAATGATTCTATGCCTTCTAGATATCCTGATCGGGATGTCCATGAAGCATAAGAACTGACGCCTAACATCAATGATGCAAGCACGGCAGTTTCTCTATCTTTTATCCTTTGTACAAAATAAAAGATCGCAAATATTGTCAGTAGTCCGGCGATCACAAACGGGAGTTTTGCGACTATAACTCTATCTCCAAAGATCTCGAAAAATAGATGTTGTATAAAAAACACCAGAGGTGGTGCATCCTGAAAAGAAAACATCCCCCATAAAGGATTTTCACCCACGAGCTGCATAGGTCCTATTTGAGATCCGCCAATATAATCGACCCACCCCAGGGCACGAAAAGAATATATCGCATTATCGGAAGTAAGCTCCGAAGCATTAAGCGAGGCTATCCTCAAAAAGCTGATTACAATAATGCCTAAAAGTAGTAGTAAGCTTGTACCGCTTTTTGTTAACCTGCCCAATATCATAAACACATTTGAAATTAAAGAAACTAAATGCTGCTCAAATAAGGTCTTTGAGCATATATGTCCCCTCCAGATGGTAGCCAAGTTTTCGATAATACTCACGCACGCCGATGCCTGAGATAATAGCCATCTTTAAATAACCGCGGACCTTGGCTATCGCTTCTGCTTCGGCGATGAGCCTGCGTCCGAAACCGACATGCTGACTTTGAGTTCCGTCTCCCCCCACCTTGGTATGCCTGCCATATGTATGGAGCTCTCGGATGAGCGCGGCACCCTTAAGGACGGGTAGGAGTGGGGTGTTCGCATGATCGTCAGGCAAACGTAAACGTGTGAACGACACTAAGGCACCGTTCATGTTTCTGTCTTTGTCGGTGTGCTTTCTTTCGTAACTCAAGAACATTTCCGTACCGCTCTTGGTGCGATAAGTAATATTAGTGAGTGCAAAATCATCTGCATCGACACTACCCTCGCGGATCTCACGGCAGCGAATGCACTTGCACTGCCATCCGTTCTGCTTCATGTCATCGTCCATCACTTGGCGCAAGTTGGACACAGTGCTACCTGATTTAATATACGATGCAGGGATGTCGCGATACACACGAAGTATGCGCACGTACGGCGGTACTTGTTTCTTCTCTTCACGCATCACGCGAATAAGGGTCTCGTCGGAATACGTTTCAAACCCTTTTGTCTTCCATGTGTCATAGAGTTCGCTATGCTCAAGCACCATACATGGATAGATCTTGAGCATGTCGGGCTGAAAATCTTCACCCGCAAAAAGCTCACCGAACATTGTGATGTCGCGTTCAGGGGTTGAGCCTGGCAAATTGGGCATCATGTGATAGACCATTTTGAAGCCGGCGTTCCGCAGTAGCTCGGTGGCACGCTTAACCCGCTCGATCTTCATATCGCGCTTCGTTAATTTAAACACGTCGTCATCGAGATGCTGGACGCCAATTTCTACTTTGGTCACACCAAATGCACGCAAACGCTTGATCTCAAAGTCGGTGATGTAGTCAGGACGGGTCTCTATAGAAAGTCCAATGATGCGGCAGCCCGCAGTCTCGTTCTCGTCTTGCAGCTTGAGCAAATACTCGAGCCTGTCCGTGTACAGGTCATTGCGTGAGTCACGACCTGTACCGTAATCATTGCACGCTCGATAACAGCCGATGAGGAATTCTTCCTGATAGTTCGGGTGGTAGAAACTCCACGTGCCGCCGATAACGATCATTTCTATTTTGTCGACAGGGTGACCGTTCATCTCAAGAGCCTTCATGCGATTGGTTATCTGCATATAGGGATCGAAATCATTCATGAGCGCGCGTGCGGCGGCAGGCTCCTTCGCCAAATAACTTTTAGGCATTGAAACATCGGTTGGGCAATATGTGCAGCGACCAGGACATGCAAAGGGCTTGGTAAGGAGCGAAACGACCGCAACGCCGGAATTAGATTTGGTCTTGATCTTTCTAAGCGCAAGGAAAACATTGGCATCAGACACCTCTGTTCCTTCTTCGATCATTTCGCGGTAGAGGGCCAAAAGCTCAGCCTTTGAAGGCATGTTTGTCGTCGATTCGGGGTTGTGTCGTACGCCGTCTTTCGGATACTGCATCTTTTTGCGCACTGAAAGTAGTCTCGGCAGATACTTCACATCTTTAAGGATGAGTTTCTTCAGCCGATCAACATCTTTATCAGTCTGCAAATTTGCGAATAACATGCAACAACACTAACAGATAGGGCTCAAGTCAGGAATTGACATTTTTTTGATAATAGTTTATACTACTATCCGGGAATCCTCCTACAACAGGCGAGGCAAAAATGAACCAAGATTCGAACGTGCTCTATCACGTGGTACTTTTCAAACTGCACCCCGGCGCGCCCGAGGACAAGAAGAAGGAGGTATTCAAGCTGTTCCAGCGGCTAAAGGAAGATGTCGGCGGCGAAAAAGCTGGCCTTCTATCTTTTGAGCTGAAGGAAAACATGGACATGCGCAAAGGCCTGGACTGGGTCGAGCTCGGCGTGTTCCGCGACAACGACGCACTTCAGGCGTTTCGCGTACACCCTAGGCACAAAGCGATCACCGATATCCTTTGCATAATCAGTGACTGGTCTGTCGGCGACTTCATGGCGCCGATTCTTCAGCTCAATCACAGCGCAGCATGATCGAAGCCGTTCGCTATTTTACCCTATGGGTAGATAAGCGGGCGGCTTTTCTTTTCCCCGCGTTATGATACTTTCATCTTATAATGAAACATGAAGCAGCCCAAAAACTCCTCGAAACATCGAAAGATTTCTACAATAATTCGGCAAAAGAATTTTCGCGAACACGAGCAAAATTTTGGGATGAATTGGCTTTTCTTACTGAACATGCAACTCCCGGCATGCGTGTGCTCGATATCGGCTGTGGCAACGGCAGATTCTTTCCTGTCCTTTCCACTCGGCAAATTGAGTATACGGGCGTCGACAACTCAGAAGGACTTCTCGATGAAGCGCGCAAGCTCCATCCCAAAACGAACTTCGTTCTCGGTGATGCGACCGCTCTCCCCTTTCCTGATAAGTCTTTTGATATCGCGTATTCATTTGCAGCCATACACCACATCCCTAGTAGTACGCTGCGCAATAAATTCGTGTCAGAAATAGCCCGTGTGCTTCATCGGGGCAACACACTGATTATTACTACGTGGTACTTATGGTCGCAAGAGAGGACAACGCAGTTCTTACAGAGTGGCATTAAAAGTTTACTGATGCTCTCACCGCTTGATGTCGGCGATATCATGCTTACTTTTGGCAAAGATAAGCACGAGCGCTACCTGCATGCCTTCACCCTACGCGAACTCAGGCGACTGCTACAGAAAAACGGTTTTGAGGTCATAGGCAGCGAGATATTAGAGCGTCAAAGCGGCTCAGGACAAAAGAATATTCTAGTGATCGCGAGAAAAAAATAGTTTTTATTTTTTCGCAGATATTTTACACGTACAATCCACGAGATCTCCTTCGGTCTTGCAAACACAAAGAACATTATCACCATATACTCCCTGCAAAAGATCGAGAGATTTTCCGCTATCGCGAAGTAACTGGTTATTCTTTGCCGCCATCGCATCGAGAAATGCGATCCCTTTTTGGTCTTCAGGAAGATCTTTTCTATACATTTCCGTAAGCGCCGCAAAATCCTTGATAAAGCAGTCACCACCGGCGCCACGTCCACCCTGATGATTTGGTTCGAGATATTTTTCTGGAAACCATGGGTTCTTGATTATCACCTCTTTTATCAAAGACCAGTCTACACCCTCTTTTTGTGCTAGGTCATAAAGTACATTCATAAACACAACCGTGGCATAGCCCATTGCGTTGTGAGTACACTTAATGAACTCAGCTTCATGCGCGGAAACAATTCGTGAGTGCGGGGCAGGAGGCAATATCTGCAATAATACTTCAGCGCTCATTCTGTGTGGCTCAGTTTCATGCGGGATCCCCACTATCAAACGAGCAGGATTATCGACATCATGCCGAGCGTGCGCCTCACGCAAAAACTCAGGTATGTGAATAACAGTAATATCCGGATGTGACTCTTGTAGAGTTCGGGTGGTACCCGGGGGTATGGTCGATTTTATAACGGCAGTTTTTCCATCTCCTACAAGAGTGAGGGCACTTCGTACATGTTGGTCATCGAAACCCTGTGGGGTGCTTGGTGTGGGGACAGCAATGAATACGAAGTCGCAAAGCGCGATCTTAGCTTTGTTTCCGACATGCTCTGCCTCAAGGCCATAGCGTACAACATCGTAGCCTCGATCGGTAAAACTATCGGCATAATTTTTGCCGATCCAACCTTGACCTATAAATCCGATTAAATATTTTTTGTCCATATTTATTTTTTTGTCAGATCACACGTGCATTCCACGTGATCGCCAGCAACCTTGCATACACACAGCACCTCTTCGCCATACACACCCATAAGTATATCTAGGTCTTTATTGCTTTCGATCAACAATCTATTATTTTTTGCCTCAAACGCACGCAGCAAAGTAATCGCTTCTATATCGTTAGGGTGTATCTTTTCGTGATGATGACGAAGTGCGGAAAAATCTTTTATGAAGCAGTGCCCGCCTGCGCCGCGACCCTGCTTGTCGTCCATGTGGGCATATTGATGCACCGGTTGCATATGCGACGAACCAATGCGCGGATCAGCCTTCATGTTGGCTGAGATATTTTCCCAATCGGCACCATGAGCGCGGGCCAAGTCGTGCAGCATGTTCATGTATACGACTTTAATATAGAGAAAATTATTTCCTCCATATTTTGTAAGCTCTGCTTCAGTGGCTCGGCATATCGATTTGTAGGGTGCATCAGGGAGTACACTCATTATCTCTTTGGCTCTTTTTTGCCATAGAGCATCATCATAATATAGAGTAGGAATTCCAAGAATATTTCTATCGGGTGTATCGATGTCCTTTCGTACAGAGGCTTCGCGTAAAAATTCGGGAGCATGAAAGATATACAAATGCGGATATTCTTTTGCCAACTTATCTGTGGTTCCAGGAAGAATGGTGGACTTTATCACCACGCTTTGCCCAGGTGAAGCGTATTGCAGAACATTTCGCAAGATACGGTCATCGAAACCTGTTGGTGTGGTAGGTGTAGGTACCGCGACAAAAATAATATTACACTCTTTTAATTCGGATTCATTTTGGGCGTATGGTTCTTCTTTTGCGAAGCGGACTGTATCAAAACTCCGTTCGTCAAAATGATCAGCGAGGTTCTTTCCTATCCAGCCTTGTCCAATGAATCCAAGTTTCATTCGTATGAGATTACCATAATAATTCTCTGCACAATATCCTATTTAGACACAGATGATAACGTGCGTACATCCAAAAGGTAACAAAAACCCCGACAATATATCAGAACATGAGAAGCTCAGACGACCAATTCAAATTCTTTAATGGATGCGGAAAAATTGAATATTTTCCCTTGTCGTTTACTTGCTGTCAAAACACATCGTGGTCTTTTTTTTGGAAAAGCAGAAAAGAACGTCCATCTGTGCAGCCAAAATATCTCCGTTCGCCCTGAGTACGCAGGATAAGAAAATTTACTCGGAACGCACTAAGTTTTTTGCGACTCACTTTCATCTTCTGCACGAATAAACATCCACACAATTGTCTGTCCTGTTCCTGCGTGATTTCATACGATATATCGCATGAAATGAGAAATAGGAGATAACCAATAGTTATCTAAATATCATACGATATATCGTATGATATTGGAAAAATTTCAAAATTATTGGTCTTGTTGTTGTGCCGGCAAGTGCATATCTCGAGTTAAAGAATAAAATTAAAGGGATTCAATCACTGTGCGCTCTAGCGCACAGAATGAACTCGGACTGAAGTCCGGAATAAATCCACCTGTTATGGTTTTTCGACACGAAATGGATCATTGGCGTCTTC
>JAYTUL010000040.1:0-7988 GCA_043744555.1 bacterium
CTTGCGCATCAGAGCCCCCCGCAGAAGATCCGGTGACGTCGATAACGATGGCTTCATGAGTGATATTTACTGCAGTTGCTGCGATATACGAAACATCCAGATAGGCGTTCTTAACGGAAATATTTGTCCCCTCGAGCACAATAGACTTAGTACCTGCTCCCACCTTTGTCGTCGACGTACCCAAGCCAAAGTAGGTGATAACATTCGTTGCCGCGGATGAGCCTTCTGTACCGCCGCCTAAAATATACTCGACAGTATGCAGCTTTTTGCCAGTGTAAGCTGCACCCGCAATATTGGGTGCGAATGGTGTCTTTAGCCCCAGATATAGATCGAGCCCACCGAAGCTGTAGAATGTCGTAGCGCATAAAAGAAAAAAGACACCGACTGAGCGGGTGAACTTTTGCACTTGCCGCGTAGATGGCAACACTCGTCGCATCAACTGTACAAGGTGGAATCTTTTACTACTCATATATCCAACCCATTACTCGTAGTAGTCCCTACCCCATCATCATCCCCCCCACTCTTCATGCTTGTGCTTGTCGCGGTCGATATTGCAGGGGGTGGAAGTGTGGCTTGATTATCTTGTGATATTGGAGCTTGCGGTTGATATGGCTTGCTATCGTCACTTACTTGTCGTGCTTCACTTGTGAGATCGATGGTTTTGCCCGATGCGATATCATAACCCACCATATGCGCGACACCTTCAGGAGTGCGCTCATCCCACGTGATAGCGAAGCGAGGGTTCTCGCTCTTGGCACCTGCAGTAGAAAGTTTAGTCGTGGCTCCAGTTTTAATGCTATACGCATACACTGCCCATGCATTATCTTGGAAAGACTGCCATGTCACCAAGCCCCCTGAGACTGAGGGGAACATATCGTGTACCGAGTTGGTCGTAATACGTGTTACCTTCCACGAATGATCGACTCCAAGACGAGTGTTTTCTACTGGTAGATTGTTGTCGGGCAGATAATTTTCTGGCGTGAGGTGCTCGGCTAAGAATATCTCCCAGTTGCCATCGACCCATCCTTGCCAAACGACGTCTTCACCATCGACGCGCGGATTGAAATTACTCTCGTTCGAGTGCGTGAGTGAGATGACACTTGGAGTGCTTGAGGTTGCAGCACTCGCAAAGAAGATCTGCCAGCGTCCGTTCACATTTCCCTGCCAGACAATGGACTTACCAGAGACGTCGATAGACGGGAATGTGTTGTCCCAGAGATCATGCGTGATTTGCGTGCTCACACCGCCCTTGGTCATAAATATTTGCTTGTATGCACTACCATCACCGAGCTCTGAATTCACTCCGGTCACCAGCTGAGACGGCGTGAGTGAACCAGACTGACCCTTAGGATCCTTGAGGCAATAGTAGCCGATATTGTCGATAGTGAGACAGCCTTTACTGTATTCACCTTCCACTTCCTTACGGATGCTTGCACGCACTGAATCTTCATTTTGCTTGATGATCTCCTGTGCTAATTCTTCAGCAGTTCTGGTGTGCACTTTTTCCGGAGCCGCTTCTTCCGTAGTCGTTGCATCAGTATGATCAACAGCCGCAGTTCCCACACTCACACTGCTACTCGCTGTGCTCATGTCCGTCGTAGAGGCATTATGTTGCGGAGTTGTGGTCGCCGTACTCGAAGCGATGTCATCGCTCGCACCTCCTCCCCTATCTGAAATAGGCACGATGGGAGGAGTGTCTGAAGTTGTAACTTGTGAGGTGGTTGCGTCGTCTAATACCACAACATCAAATTTACTTGATATGGCTCTAGTCGATGATGCATCTGATGAAGTTGCTGCTTGAGAAACGGCAGGAATATCTCCCGCGGCTTTAGGTACATCGCTTTCTGAATTGTTTACTCCTTTTGCGCCATCACTTGAGGCGGGAGGTATGGTCGCATCTGTTGAAGATGCATTTTGTGTCACGCTCTCATCCGCTGCATATGCAGGATAAAGCGGATAAATAAGTATCATCGGGATCAAAAACAAACTTGCGACTTTCGGCATGACACCAGAGGCGAATACGAAACCATATTCATGACGATTCTCTCTTGAGTGAAATATTTCAATAGTCTCGCTCTCTTTCTTTTTGATTCCCGATGTGAGCATAACTTGAGAAATATTTTTACTCTCAGAAAATTTGGCTCGCGCAAGTTCGACAGAAAGTAGAGGAACGTTACTTCTGTCTTTAACTCCAAGGATACGAGTCGCGGGATGGACGCGGCGTAGAAGCCTGACAACTTTTGTGGAATGTTTATTTTCCATAGTTGTCTTGGCTTATGGCTAAGGGCGCGAGCTCGGTGGTGGTCATTACTATCGTGCGAGCAGCAAGGTCCTTCTCTGCGCTTTCGATGAGTCGATGGTCGATGGCGATAGAGATGAAGTAGAACAAAATAAGAATGGAAACAACGAGAAAGACGATAACTCCCCGTAGGAAGAAGTAGAGCGATCGCGATGCTTCTTCGGCGAATAAGAATTCTGAAAGTCGCGCAATCGTTGATGATTTAATAGGCTCTGCTTTTGAACCGCCTTTATCTTTGGCAATGTAGTCTTCGATAGCCTCCGCAGTCGTCATCCATGCGAGGTTGGCATACACCTGCTTGCCTTCGATCTTGCCTTTCCTGATGAGCTGACCGATATAATCAGGTGCATATCCAAAACGCTCACTTGCCTCTTTGAGAGTGATGAAGCCGGCAGCTTTTTGTTCGTGAATTGTCATAGGTGCGAACTTTCAAACGGTCAAAGTCGACAAATTCTTCTACAATTCGACAATAATGACCTACTCGATGGTCGAGATTTTTTGATAGTGGGGATATCTCGATGGTCGATATATTCATTTTACATTGAAAAATAAGGACTTATGAAAGTTATCCCCATACAATCAACATTTTATACTGTCAATTATCCACAGCTTATAAAATGAGGAAAAGAAGCTTTAACTATCGAGTAAATAACGATATAAAATCATGGGTATATGAATGTATACTAATACCACAACAAATCTTGCTAATAAAAATATTTTGTGGTACAGTTTATTCATGAACAGAATCAATGTACCGATAAAAAAAGTTGGCGAAAAAACTACGTTTATGGAGACGACGACGCGCCCTAAATGGATGGTACTATTCGCCCTCATAATGAGCTCGGTCCTCTTGGGCGCAATTACAGAGCGGCGTTATACATTCCTCAGATTTCCAAATGTCGACCCAAGTATACAGCTTGGGTTAGTAGTTGATTCCCTTCCGAGCAATACTTCATCTGCCGTAGTTCCTTCAGGCAACAGTTCAAAAGCCTCCGAAGCATCATCTTCCAGTATTGCCACAAACGCCAGAGATATCGCGCCACTTCTCGCAGCCGAAACGAATGCATCACTAGAACGTAGCGATGACCTTTACGTGCTCATAACACTGCATAGAGATGCCATAGCAGAGCTCAATCTCGAGCTTGAGCTCATCAAGAATCGCTCGGTCTCACTTATCGTCGAGTTTGATCAGAATTGTGGTAATTGGAAAGATGAGTGTGCAACCCCTTTTACCAAAGAGCTCGAGACAAACAATTCACGATATAGCCAGCTTGTCGCCAAGCTTGCCACACTCAATCAGGAACTTGCAAAAGCAGAGAGCGAGCGAAATGCTCTCACTCAATGAAATAATTCTGCTTTAAGAGCAAAAAAGTCCCCCTACTTTGTATTCTCGAGAGGTGCGATATTGGCAGTATTTACGGCATTTCCGAAGGAGTCTGTTTCTAGGGGTTCATTGACGTCCATAGGAATGGGAGGAACTTGATTGAACTTGAATTTCAGCAACGTGCCTTGTTCTGGACCATAATTTATAAGGATATGATCGTTATTTTTGAACTCGTAATACGGAAGATCGCTTATTGCGACAACTTCGCCATTGACCATTGCGGTTAGGTGATCCTTGCCGTTATCACAATACTTCCCATCATTTGGAATAGTCAGACACATACTTGAGAGCTCCACTCCAAGCGTCTTAAAGAATGTGGGTATGGTGACCCCGCTTGCATGTCTGTGCACAACGGTACAATTACTGTTCTCAAAATGCACATACTGACTGCGGAGCATAAACTGGGGGTCGCAAAAACTCACCATCTTATCTTTGTTCATAACCAAGAGACTTGCGTGAGCATGTGCAGAGCCCACCTTCCCTACTGTGGGAATAGTATGCGCGATCGCATGAGGGAGAGCAATGGCAAATTTATATACCAGCGCCGAGCATGCGAGCGCGAGAGCGATCAAGCCTGAGGCGATATAAATTTTGTGAGTATCATTTTGAAACATACACACTCAGTATAGCGCAATAATTCTTTTGCGAACAATAAAAAACGACATTAACCCTGAGAGAGACTAAAGTCACCGGCACCCTCTTTTCTATTTCCTCTTCTTGAATACCACTTCACGCATTTCATTCTGTATGTCTGCTGTAGCCGCCTGAGAGATTATCATTTCATCGTGAACGATATCCCATCCTCCATAGAGCGCGTTGAGGTTGCTGCCATCATCATAAAAATTTCTCCCTTGTGACTGTGTGGAAAATATACTGTTTGTAGTAAAAATTCTAAGGGCATGGATACCTCCCACATTTGTGCATGCTTTTTCTTTCGCTAAAACCGCACCACCTTCCGCTTTAGAGAGATGGTGTAGCATAAGTGCATAATAGACAAAGTCATATTGTTTTTGCAGCGGAAATTCCGCAACTCCAACCATGTGCGTGCTTACTTTTTCTATGTTTTTTATCGCACTAAAGGCGTGTTCGGAAATATCCAATGCATCAACCGTAAATCCAATTTTTGCAAGATATTCGGAAGTATTTCCTTCACCACAGCCAACATCTAGCGCATTTCCTTTCTGCACATTGAGTTGGGGTACTATTTTCTCCAAAAAATTAAGACTTGAGGCACCAAAAACAGCTGGATTTTTTTTATACAGTTCGTCATACATTTTTTTTATCGTGTCGGAATACATACGGTAAAATAGTGGAATTACCACCAGACTTCAGTGTATCAAGAATCACTCTATGGGTCATGGAAGACAACCCCGAGTGGAATAGTGCTCGCTTTACTTGCGCCTTGACGGAGTACAGACGGTTCTGGCAACTCAACAAGACATACAAGAACCAGAAGATATCCGCTCCGCCTGACGTAGATGTGCTGTGGCATGCGTACATGCTGGACAGTGTTCACTACAAGAACGACTGCCGTTCATACTTCGTTTTCTGCACCATGATCCGTGCATCGGCCCCAAGGATAAGGAGTAAAACGGTGTCTACCAGATATCTGAGGACGTATATGTGTTGAATTGTCGCATCACCTCTTTTGTGATTGGACCAACGGCACCGTTTCCGAGTAACATTCCGTCAATCGAAGTCACCGGCACCACTTCTTTTCCACTTGCAGTAAAGAATACTTCACTTGCTTGAAGCAATTCTACAAATGTGAAATTCTTAACCACGATGGGGATATGGAGCTTGAGGATTTGCAACAATACTCCACGGGTAATTCCAGTCAAGATATCATGTTCTGGGGTGAGCAATTTGCCGTCGATCACTGCAAAAATATTACTATTGGACCCCTCAAATACCTGAGTGTCACTGTAATACAGCGGCTCAACGGCTCCGATCGTCTGTCCGATCTGTGTTTGTTTGACGCCCTCGATGTAATTATTCGATTTTGCACCAGGACTGTAGCGCTGGTGTTTTACTGAAATCACACCAACTCCTTTTTCATACAGCTCGCTTGGATAGAGAGTTGCCTGATCAACCAAAATAATAATTGTCGGAGTTACTCCAGGGAGCATAGTATTGGATACTCCGCCTGAAACAATTATTTTGATAAATTTCTCATGTTCACTTGTATTTGCAGCAAGGGTTTCCATTACCCAAGCCATGACCTCTTCTTTTTTCCAAGGAAGCACGAGTCCAATCTGCTCGGCCGAATGAAACAGTCGATCAATATGTTCCGCAAGCTTAAATGGGCGATGGTGCGCGTAGGTGCGCAAGAAATCAAACACTGCATATCCGCGAGAAAAGCCAACATCACGAGGAGAGATGGCGAGATCACTCTCAGAGACAAATTTTCCATTTTGAAAGTGTATTGCTTCACCCATAGTAACATTATTATACTAGCACAAAAAATTGTCCTCTTCGCTCGCTTCCGTCACGTTGTGCCGAGGAGGGACTTGCCGATTACTTCGGCAGGTACTTTTCAATCTCTAGGGACTGTGGGGGTATGGGGATATGGGGATAAGTCCAGGGGTATGGGGGGTATAGGTATGGGATACTCTAAATCGTTAATCAGTGACTCGAGTGACATAACTGAGATTATCTCAAAAATCAACTCAATAAAGTGCGGGAGTTGTTAGGGTCACCGCCAAGCTTGCGCACACGCTCTTCAGCTTCTTCTTTATTTACTTTATAAACGTCCCTAAGAGCCTCTGTAATAGTTTCATCTGCATAGATACCTCCCACTCGCGGTCCATCATTGTAATCAGAACCTTCTGTACGATACTGACTTGCTTCCTGTCTTCGGGCAAACATCATGTTCTCAATTGCAACACTCAAATCACCTGGGTCTTTGGCTATCAATTGCTCGACTGTTTCTCGTAATTTTAATATGTCTGGATTGTTGGACTCCTGGCCGTTTCGCCCCGCAAGTTCTTGCTCCATTTCTGAATGTAGTACTTCTTGCTCCTGACTTGGCACAGAGAACTCTGTTTGCCTAAGCCCTAGACGACTAGGATCTTCAGATTCAATGACTGTAGTTTCTGTATCTCCTGCGCCATTCTTCTCAAGAAAATTTTGCATTACGGCTCTTGCCTCATCATATTTATGCTCCATATCATCAAGCAGTTTATTTGCATCTTGCAATCTACTCATTCTCCTTTCCAGAGAACGATCTTCGCCGACAAGGTAATCTACTCCTATTCTTATCCCAAGGTTTGTTCCGACCATAACGGGACTAAGACCTGCCATCATAAGACCTGCTGAGCCTACGCCATGAGGCAGAAAATAACTCCCAACAGCAAGAAACTCACAAATAGGAATAAAGACGCTGAGTGCGCTCGCAAGAGATTCAACTGTTTCATGCTTAAAATTTGCAATCTTGGCAAATCTCTCTGCAGACTTTATTAAATCAGCATGTTTAAGAGTGAGATTCTTCACTCTAGCTTCAATCCCGGCAATCATCTCTCGCTCCTCAGGGCTCATTTCAATTTGATTTTCAATTTTTGATTCTTCTGGGTTTCCTTCTAACATATGCTAAATATTATAATTTAATACCTCACTTCATAAGAGTATCTGAGAATAAATACTTTGTAAAGATAACGTTCTAGCTCATTAAAACTGTTACCAACCTCCCACTGGATAGCTCATAAATGGGTTACCGTAGTTTTTAATGACTATGGAAACCAAAAAGGACATATTTCAGAAAAACGTGCTCAGTCTTTAATTAGCGCTTGAAATGCAACACTCACCGAACACATCACACGGGGTACGCCAGTGAAGGATTTTACGCGGTCGATGATTTAATCTCCATACGACTTTTGCGACATCATCATGTGTTAGCATAGCGAATACTCTTCCTTTCGGAAAGTAGCGACGAATGAGCCCGTTCGTACGCTCATTTGTTCCTCTCTCCCACGGACTATGTGCATGAGCAAAATAGATACATATTCCCGGAAGTTCTTTTTCTGTCTCATCCCACCACGCAAACTCACTTCCGCGATCATAGGTAATCGTTCTACGATGCGTTTTAGGTAGTGACGAAAGGTTCCGCACTGCACCTGCCCCAGATCTGCATCGCAAGACCCATACCCAGTACACTGATAAAATCTGCGATCAGAAAACGGCTCATACGCTCCGCGAGTGAAAACGGGGTCACTCTAATTCTAATCTGAATCGCAACACGCTCCGAATACCTTGCACGGTGTTTCCCAGTTGAGCGACTTCCGTGGTCGATGATTGATCATCCATGCC
>JAYTUL010000041.1:0-7932 GCA_043744555.1 bacterium
TCGCGGCGCGAGAGCGCTTTGGTCAAACCATAACAAGCAGTACCCAACCCGCCACTATTGTGCGGGGGAAATTCCCATCCAAACATCAGCACGCGAATATTCTTCATGTATATGTAAAGAAAGAGGCCTGCACAACCCAGATTCTATTCTGAATAGTACTCTAACCTAGCCTTGTGTAAATTATATCACAGCGATATAAGGACGCTATCCCCAGGGTAACCATAAAAAAACTACCTTTAGATTTTATGCGGAAGGTTGCTTCTTTCCTGCTTATTTATTAAGGGGTTATTGAGCCTTAAATGAGACGATGACTACTTTGTCTGGAGTTAGGGGTGGAAGATCAGTTAAGCGATTGAATGTATCATCGCCGTCGTCTCTGAGTATAGCTACATAATACTTTCCACCTGCATCAGTGGAACGCAACATTTCTATCTCTGCAGTTGTGTCTCCCGCATGCACACGCGCTGCACCGTGGATCCATCCAGGGTGTCCTTCCTGATCGTCATAGACAGCGACCCAATGATTGTCTGTGAGAGAAAGGCCTTCAACGCTAACACTATTCCCTGCTTGTTGGTCTTTGACCATAAGACCAACCCGAGAATTTTCGGGTATTTGTGGAGCTGTTGGCATGCCTGATGCACCCCCTATTGTTGAGTGAGTCTCTACAAGGCTCACTTGTGAGGTCGTTGCGCCCTTAGGAGTCGTGTTAACCGCTTCCTCTCCTTCGCCTGCATGTCTTGTCTTCCATGCCATAACCCCAGTCGTACCGATGAGCACGCCAATAACGAGCATAAGCACGAGTTGTTGTGTTTGTTTTGTCATATTAGGTAGTAGCGTAACAAATGAGCATTTCCTAGGCAAGGTTCCACTTCAATAGAACATGCGCAACAAAAAGAGACCAGCTAGCAAAAGATAACAGGGAAAACAGGGACGCTCACGATTGTTTTCATAGATCTAAGATAACGCGGTAATGTTCATCTCCAAGATCTATGCGTGCGAGACGGGGCATAGATCATGCAATGTCACACTTTTCAAAAAACAATCGTGAGCGGCCATTTTTTTGAATAAGTAAATGGAAAAGAGGAGGCGTCACTTTTTTCGTACCTGTTTTCTTAATTATTGACAGATGAATCGATTGAAAGTGTATCGTAGGTGAATTTGTTTCCACTCCACTTAAAAGTAATTGTGGCTACACCTCCGGTCGGACTAGCGTTCGAATCACCTGGATTATAAATTGGATAAGTATAGATTAGTTTTGATGCACTAATTCCAAAATATCCGTGACCACCAAAGCTGTCGAAAAACTTTTTATAGTCCGCACGGGAAAGCTTAGTTGAATCTGGCGTAAAGTTTATAATATTTCCGTTGGTGTCAACAGTATAGACTTCTGAATTGCCGCCGCCAGTCCCATTAAAGCAAGTGCGATAATTTACCACTGCACTCTGCAGATTATTCTCTGTAATAAATCCATAAGAAACACTTTTTTGTCTGTTAGAAAAATTCTGTAATTCAGTTGAACCAATAGGGCAAGATTCAATTCCCTTTCCCGGATTAGCTGACTCATATTTCTTAGCAAGATATTTCAAAAGATCTACCTTTTCCATCATTGCCGATTGATTTTTGACTACCATTGTAGTTGTGGAATTTTGAGTAGTTGGCTGCTCTGTAGATACAGAAGTTGTTACTTTTCGATATAAGCAAACGTAAGCAATTCCTATCAATGCGGACAATAGAAGAACAATTAAAATTGTGTTGGCAAACAATTTTTTATTCATATAAATACGTTAGCCAAATCAGCCCTTGATGTAGAGCTCAAAGTTATCGAGATTGTCATTGGGGCCTGCTTCTATAAGATTGAGTGTTACGGGCTGACCATTGAATGTTGCCGTTATCTTTGCGCTTTTATCGGCAGCTACGCTCACTTTGAAACGTGCGGGAGTGATGGTTTGCGCGCATACTTCGCCGGTCTTTACGCTCGAAACAAATCGAACTATTACTGACTTTTTGTCTGCGCTTGCGATAGCGGTAGTCTCCAATAGATCGCACGGTGTTGGGAGTGGAACTTCTCCTGCAACGATGTGTTTTCCGGCTTTATAAGCATGCTTTGCTGTTATGACAGTTTTATCGGTTATAACTGGTTGTGCTGGTGCATTAACCCAGTTTGTTGTACTTGCCACTTCGGAATTATTCGCTTCAGTTGGCTTGGTGTCTAATGAGCTTTTTTCAAAAGATATAACCAAAAAAACCACGACAGCCAGAGCGACAATACCTGCGATGATGTAAGTGCTTTTTTTATCCATAGTATAATTGTATCAGTTACGTAAAGAGTTGGAAGACCAAGCGGAAGACTTTGTAAATAACGAGTAATAGGAGCGCATAAAACGCGTATATATTGGTGGTAAAAAATTGCCAGACAAGCGCGAGAAATAATTTTACGTGGTCAAAGGGACTTTTTGCAGCTTCCCCGCTCCTGATACCGTGCGTAAATACTCCCCATGCGGACGTTGGGGTTGTCGCACTATCGCTCTCATTTTTTTGCGCACTTGCAATATTTAACGCTGTCTTAACGACGCTCTTATTTGCTGCCTTTGCTTGACTGACACGGATATCCTCCATAAAACCGATCACGGGTATGGCGGTGCTCGACACAGGCAGAGGAGCATTATCGATAATCGACTGCTCGAGAGTCTTTATGGGATTCACGGGAATAATAGGTAGAGGTGGTGGTGGCGGAGGTAGCACCTCTTTCACCTTGGGGTGCAGATCCTTTCCATCTGGGATGCCGTCTCCATCGGTGTCTGGGTTTAGTGGATCTGTTCCGAGCCTCTTTTCTTCTACATCACTTAGCCCATCTCCGTCATCGTCTGTATCAATAAGATTTCCTATCCCATCGTGATCTGTATCGAGATCTGCAAACCTTTTTACCGAAACTGTTTGAATAGTGGATATTGGGGTATCAACGACACCACCCGAAACCTTATCAAGCTGATTTTCAGATATTTTGGCACTGAAGTTGTGCTGCCCGCGCGTTACTGTCCAAGGGAAGGACACGACCTGCGAACCTCCACTCGGAAGCACGGTGAACGTTTTTTTGTCGACGGTAGTCGTTCCGTCAGTGAGAACCATCGTACCGCTCAAGCGATAATCACTTGAATTAAATACAAAGGTAAAAATAGTGATCGTATCCCCTGCAAAGAAAGGATCCTTCGAAAACCATATCTGATCCTTTAGTACTCCTGCGGGTATTGCGCTCGCCGATGCTGCCAAGGGAAACATAAGCGTTGAGAAGAAAAAAGTTCCCAAGAAAAGAAAAAATGTGATCTTTTTATACATAAAAACAAACTACATATACTGCATAGCGTTATTGTACCACTCATTTTCAAGGAGCGGCGCAGCCCAAATATTGAGCATTCCGAACTGTCCCAATATGAGCAGAGTACCTATAAAGATGAAAAATATTCCCGCAGCTTTTGAAATCATGGGGAGATATTTCCCAAGCGAAACAACATACGTGAACGCGCTCCCATACAGTGTTGCAACTAGCAAAAAAGGAATTGCCAGACCAAGAGAGTAGGCAAAAAGCAGTAGCCCACCTTGAAATGCAGTCCCCGATGCACTTGCAAGCAGAAGTATTGTCCCAAGCACAGGGCCTAGACATGGGCTCCACCCGAGTGCGAACAATATCCCCAGAAGAAAAGCTGAATAAGGGTTACCCGGGCGAAGCATTGCGGGCAGCTGCGACCCTCCAAACAATCGTGGGGTCGGAATAAAGCCAAGCATCATTATCCCAAAAAAAATGACGAACACACCACCCACGGAAGCTAGCATCGCGCGATGTAGTATGAAAAATTTCCCAATAGTACCAGAGATAGTTCCGAAAAAAATGAAAATTACTGAAAATCCGATAGTAAACAGCAAAGCATTCAAAAATATACTCAGCCTGAGACTATTAGAACGAGTATCGCCGTCATCTTTTTTTACACCCCCCGCAAGGAATCCTACATATGCCGGTATAAGCGGAAGCGTACAAGGCGCAAGAAACGTAAGGATCCCGCCAAGAAAGGCTGATATGAAATTAACGCTTATCACTCATTCATTATAACACCCCATGATTTTATGGGCATGCTGACTCTCGCTTAAGCATTAGAATGTTAAGTGGCCCGCTTCTTCTACTGTTGGTGAGACTTGCTGAGTGATATCTTTGGTAAGCATTAAAATACACTTTCTTTAAGCTACATTTAAAAACCGGAAAGGGTAAAATAAGTTAACCCTATGGGGATTCAAACTATGAGTATCGACCTTGATACAGTCCTAGCTATTTTAAAAAACAAAGTAGATGGCGACGTATTTGCTGCGCTTAAGAAAATGACTAGCCAATATTAGATGACCTAAATGTATTGAGGCAAAGACACTTTGTTCCCCTCATCACAACCAAATGCAAAAGAAGAACTCGAAAAAATTTACCCGATACGCGGAAAATAGTATCGAATTAAGAACACGGCCGCAGGCGAAAATGTGGTAATGATCGAGCTCACAGAAAGCTATCCCGATCCAAAACAAAAACAGGACAACTCTAACTTACACCGCTTATTCTCGTCCTTGAAATGGAAGATGGGAAGATTAAAACTGGGCGACACTATGTGATCCCAAACTTTCTTATGAAGACATGAGTGAGGAGCAGTTAAGACAGGGTCACAGAAATATACCTGATAAACAAGTAATTTAAAATTTCAGGTTATTGATTAACCACCATTCCGCGTATTTCTTTATCATATTCTTCAAATGAGCCAAGTCCCATTCCCTTTCTGCGCTCGTTGAGGTTTTTAATGTCTTCTATCGGACGAGGCCCGAACTGCCCTGCTTCATTTTTGTAAAATTGCGTTCCGTATAATGTCGACTTTCCCTGCTTAACTCTCACTCGATCTTCGAGATATGCCAGATCTTTTTTATTCACTTCACCTTCTGGAGTTTGTTTCATTAAGGTAAGGCATCGCTCTTGAAATTCGGGTTCGAGATCTGCATGCTGCACCAAAAGCCATGCTGCAGAAACTGCCTCATTCCCCACTTTTGAAATAGTCGGCCAGCCAATCTCGTCAATTATAGATTTGAGGCGTTCCGTGTTTTTTTGATCTACGGCAATGTCCCACTCTCCTGTCTGTTCCCATGCTCGTCGCATGGCCTGATCTGCCTCTGCCATACACTGTAGCTCTTCCGAATATACAGATTCAAATCGAGGGTCTGACATACTACTACTTTCTTGAGTCATAATAAGATTATACCATGGTCTTATTGGCGGGGGTTTGAAAATACAATACAATTTCAGGTCGTAGATTATCATCAATCCAAAAAACATGAATTTTCCTCAAATAACGGACAGCTTTCCATTTCCTTACAATATATCATAAGGTTTAACTTGCATGTCTTATTTTTAGTTTCATACGATATATCGTATGAAACTAAAAATTCTACTAAACTTTAAATTTCAAGAAATATAAAACGTACATTTGAGGGTGAGTAGGAAAAAAATGATAATCAATCCAAGGGGTACCCTTGGATTGTCTGTTAAATGCTTTATCCAAAGACCGCCTTTGGATCGTTGTGTGGCGGAATAGAAAAAATTAGCTAACTCGGACGAACGCTCAAGATAGCTAATATTAAAAAAGACGGTATTTGTTAAAATTGAAAATTGAGACTGCTTAATCCCCCAAAGAATTTAGAAACGTGGAATTTTTCCTTTCAGGTGGTGTGCTTATTTAATTCCAATATTATTAGACGCAGTGCCCGCACTTCCAAATTTATACTCCTTGCAGTCGTTAAATTTTAGTTCGCAAGAATTTTGAATATAAATGCTGCCTGAACCCCGTTTTCAATAAAATTACTTATCCACTCGTTTGCTTAAAAAATGAGTAAACAACACCATAGCATTGGTTTGCCACAAGATAAACAATACACTGACGGGAAGCTCACTGTTTTCCAACATGTGCCAAAGATCAACGGCAATACCCGGAACAACTGCAGCACTAAAAAGCAGGGTTAGTAATGCGCTCCACTTTAAACGAGTTATGGTTATGAACCCGGATATCAACACAGCCATTCCAACAAAACCAGCCGCAGCAAAAACCAAAAAGCTTCCGACATAATCAGGTAGTTGGGATCCATCTATAATAAGGCTGATAAAGATAGCGACATAAAATGCCGCATAAAAACTTATCGCACACGAGACTAACCAGAGAAAGAGCTTGTCCACGCCAATTTTAAATTCAATATACCAATAAAGCGCGGAAAGGAGACCGAAAATCCCACCGAATGCATATACCTCTGACGTATGGATCGGTAAACCAGTTTTTAGACTTTGAGGTGTCATAAAATTCCACCACAACCAAACAAGAAGTCCGGAAACTATCCCCAAAACACCCGAGAATATTTTTTGCTTATACGCTGACATAGTATATACATCCTTTCTCGGTGTAACGATTTCAAACTGTGTTGGTGCATGTCCTTCACTTGGTAGCACTTGCTGATTATTTATTTTCTCCATGTTTCAATTATAGCAACTTTTGGGAAATGGTGTAGGTTGGGCTTGGGAGGGGGCTGGGTGGTTCTGGGGTAAGCGGGAGGGCACATGAATGAGAAGTTCAGTGCACTTCCAAAATTATAGTCGCTCTGCTCTTTAATTTTTAGGTCGATGGGTAGGTGTAGAAGATAATCCAAGGGGTACCATTGGAAATAATGAAGTCGAACAAAACCCATAGGGATACCCTATGGGTTTGAAAAATTAGCTAACTCGGACGAACGCTCGAGATAGCTAATGCGATTCCAAAGACCGCCTTTGAATCGTTGTTGGGGTCGAGGGAAAAGTGATCTATCCAAGTGATGCCCTATAGATGGGGTAGGTAGTTTAGTAACTCTCAGAAAAACAAAAAGTTAAATGCCGGCCACAGAATTTGCCTATGATATTCAAAAATTAGCTAACTCCGACCGCTCGCAATAGCGAATAATGAATAACCCCGCAGCAAGCTAACGGGGAATTAACCCTGAGAGGGAATAAACAACTACTATATTTACTCTACTTTTCTGAAAAATATTTTTGTTTGAGGAGTTCTGTGAATGCCGCAAATTCTTCCCTTGTGGAAATTATTTTTGCACGCAACTCATCCACTTCCGTTTGTGTGAGTTCTTTTGGTGGTATTTCATACATTACAGGTTCTACCCTGTAGTTTGGAGTAGACTTTGAAAGATGCAGTCGTACATCTTGCAGCACATCCCTTGTTTGATTAAATTCTTCCAAAAGTATTCGTAATTTTTCAGTCATGACCCTACTTTTTTCCAACCATTCATTGAATTCGTTTGTCAGTGCGAAATCTTTCGACAACTCTTTATATTCCTTTGCCGCTTCCAGATGACGCCTTATTTCCTTTCGTGAAATAGCATACTTTTCAGTTATCATTTTTTCGAGCTCTTTCTGTCCTTCAAGGTGATATGTAGGTAAGCCCGCAGCTTCTCCTGCTATATAAGGAAATCGGAGACGATCTTCTTCAAGATGCCCAGCACAAGATCCGTCTGTATGAAAACCATTCATCTCAAATGCTACAACGGTATCCCTAATACCCTCTTCTATGTGCTTACCGAGCGCATCAGTAATTTGTTCCAGGCTTTGGAACATCTCATCCCATGCCTCATGCTTTTCGTTATTCTGGCCTTCTTGTGTCATCTTGCAAGTATAGCGTAATCACACACACTCCGACACACAGCCAAGTGTTTTTTATCCATAAAAACCGAGATAATACCCAAAAACCACGGCTTTTCTGTCGGTATTATTTGATCACTTTTTCTTCTTCTTTGGAGCGATAGTTGAAGCAAGAAATATCGCATCAAGCACTTTCTGCTTCAGTGCTTTGTGGAGTCCGCGATGAATACGGATAATATCTTTGA